>DCKO01000041.1:0-523 GCA_002320665.1 Micavibrio sp. UBA1672 | reverse complement strand
ATCCAAAAAGAACGTTATTGATCCGGAAGCCATTTTTGAAACTTACGGCGCGGACGCGGCAAGGCTCTTCATCCTTTCCGATTCACCGCCAGAGCGCGATCTTGAATGGACAGAAAGCGGGATTGAGGGCGCTTGGCGTTTTGTAAACAAGGTCTATGCGAGCCTTAAAACTATCGAACAGTCAGGCGCATCAGGTGATCTGTCCGATAAGGGTAAAGAGCTAGAGCAACTTATGCATAAAACCATCAAATCCGTAGGCGAAGCCATCGAAGCCTTTGCCATGAATAAAGTCGTAGCGGTGTTGCGCGAATTTTATAACGGCTTTAATAGCTTCAAACCGCAAAATGATGGTGATAAGGCCATCTTGGCTGAGGCCGCCAAAACCTTTATCATTTTGATCAACCCCATCATGCCCCACTTAGCCGAGGAGCTTTGGGAAGCCTTGGGCGCCAAGGAACTGCTCGCCGACACGCCATGGCCGAATTATGACGAGAGCCTACTGGTCTCCGATACGGTAACAATC
>DCKO01000082.1 GCA_002320665.1 Micavibrio sp. UBA1672 | reverse complement strand
TGGAGCTGGCAATTTTTATAGACCGAAAGCCGCATATCGGAATGAGGAAAGGGTGACTAAATTTTCAAAGGGCTACTATTATACCGATGCAATTAATGAGCATAGTGCCGAATTCATTCTGAATCATGAAGGCACAAGCCCGTTCTTCCTGTATGTGGCACATTATGCGCCACATCGGCCTTTACAGGCTCCGGAAGATAGGGTTGAAGCGCGCTGGGCGGGGCCGGAGAAGGATTTCACAATGGCAATGGGCAAGATCAATGATCTGCTCGAAGGGCAGGAAGACCGAAGCGCCGCCTTTATTTGTGTGCTGGCGCTGGTCTGGCCGGATGGTCACGAAGAAGTCTTCGAGGGGCGCGTCGAAGGCAAAATTATCTGGCCGCCCCGCGGTGATAAGGGCTTTGGCTATGATCCGTTTTTTGTGGCTAATGGCTATGATTTGACCTTCGCCGAGATGGAGCCTGCCGAAAAACACAAAATATCGCACCGCGCGAAAGCCTTTGAGCTACTGCTAAAAAACTGTATGGATGATGCGGCCTGATCCAAAAAAATTAGCGATATATTTCCACTGGCCGTTCTGCCTGAGCAAATGCCCGTATTGTGATTTCAATGCCCATGCCTTCGAGAATGTCGATCATGACCGCCATCGCGCCGCCTATCAAAAGGCTCTTACATTTTATGCGGAAAAGCTCAAGGGCAGGGAGGTCGTATCTGTCTTCTTCGGCGGCGGCACACCATCCCTGATGAAACCGGAGATGGTCGGAGCCTTATTATCCGATATCAAAAAACACTGGAGCGTCTCCAGCGATATCGAAATCACGCTAGAAGCCAATCCAACCTCTGTGGAAATTGAAAAATTCAAAGCCTTCCGTGATGCAGGCGTGAACAGGATATCGCTGGGCATTCAGTCCTTCATTGATAAGGATTTAAAATTCCTAGGCCGTGCGCATGATGTGGCAGGCGCCAAAAAAGCCATCGAAATCGCCGATCAATGCTTTGAGCGCTACAGCTTTGATCTGATCTATGGCAGACCGGATCAATCCTTAAGCGATTGGGAGGTCGAGCTAAAAGAAGCTCTAGCATTTGCCAAGGGGCATATGTCGCTTTATCAGCTAACGATTGAGCGCTCAACGCCCTTTTATATGCGCCATTCCCGCGGCGAGTTCAAAGTTCCGGATGATGTTGAGGGCGCGGACTTTTATCACCTGACCCAAGACATCATGGAAGAGGGCGGCCTTCCGGCCTATGAGGTTTCTAACCACTCTAGCCAAGGGCAAGAATCCTGCCATAATCTGGTCTATTGGCATTATGAGGATTATATCGGCATCGGCGCTGGCGCGCATGGACGCTTTACTCTTGAGGGGCAAAAGCTAGCCGCCCGCGATCACAGTGCACCCGATATCTGGCTGGAGCGCGCCGAAGAAAAAGGTCACGGCGCACATGAATGGGAAGTGATATCACCCGAAGATCAATTCACCGAAAGCCTGATGATGGGTTTGCGTTTGAAAGAGGGGCTTTCAATTCCAAAACTAGAAAGCAAAACCAGCCATAGCTTCAAAGATCAAATCAATCCCGACCATCTGCAGAATACAATCAAAGAAGGCTGGGTTAATTATAACGGGCAAAATATATCTCTAACCCGTGAAGGTCTGTTACGCCTGAATCAAATAATCCCCTATCTGTTGGGATAGGGGATCATCAAAAAAATAATACAAGCAAAGGGATTGCGTTTAAGGCGCCATCATAAGAGCTTGTGCATCCTGACCGTTAATTGTCATTGTGCCTTCCGGTGTGATCTGGAAGTTAAACTCATAAGCAGGCTTCCCTTCAGCCGATTGAGTGGCTTTACCAACGGATTTCAGCTTGTTCAAAGTGCTCGCAAGCTGCATGTAATACATGCCGACTTCACCTGGGCTAGCTTGGTGCTGCTCGGCAATCGCCAGCACATCATCCAGACCTGCAAAGATACTCTTAATATCAGCCGTCATACTCATAACAGCAGAGATATCAGCCTTACCACCACCTGAAAGCGTGGTTTTATAAGTATTCCCTTTGGCATAAGTATCCGAAAACTCGAATTTTGTTCCGGCTTGAGACAAGATCATCGGCACTTTCATCATTACGCCAAGACCAGCCATTTGTGCCATTTCAGGATTAGCCGCAATGGAATCCATAGTTGTTGATGCCAGATCAGTCAGAGCCTTAATCGGAATATTATTCGCCTTGATGGAAAGATTCGTATCACGCGGCACAATATCTTTATACTCAGGCGGCTCATCTTGAACCTCAATACCATTATAACCGAAATCAATACCAAAAACGCCGCTTTCTTTCATGAGACCTTCAATATTGAAGCCAAACTTGCCAGAGGCGAGTTTAAAGTCTGGCTGATTTTCTGCCCCCTGCAAAGCAGCATTTTTAACAACATATTCAATACCAAAACCATCCATTTTGAAGTCATAGAGATCAGCAAACATCGCTATAATAGCATTCGGGTCAGCCATTTCTGCACTGGCTGGATCAGACATCGCAGCAAGCGTTTCTTGATGCTTCATAACTTTTGCCTTATATTCCTGCAAACTTGGTAAATCCATGTCGGTGATTGTCGAATTACCTGCAAATTCACCCAAAGTGAAAACACCATCTTCATTAGGTTTAAAGGTCAGGTTGTTGGCAGAAACATTAATAGGGCCTGTATATAGTTCGCCATCTTTTGAAAACAGGTTCTGGAAGAACTTTATTTCACCCATAGAAATATTGATCGGCAAGTCCGGAGAAGAACCATTCACGGCAACAGCTACATTTCCGAATGTCATATCAAGATTCGTAAAATAGCCAAGCTTCTCGCTCAGGATGCCAACGGAATTTTGTTGACCGAGTGTAATCGAAACTGTGGAACCCTCAGGGCCAGAAAATGTATAGTTTGGAGGAAAAGCCAAAGCCATTTTCCATGTGCCTTCTTTGTCACCGCGCATAGCATTAGCTGTGATAACGCCAAAATCAAAGACAGATTGATCGCCTACAGGCCCTGCCATAAATTTC
>DCKO01000069.1 GCA_002320665.1 Micavibrio sp. UBA1672 | reverse complement strand
CCGATTTCTAACGGGGTAACACTTGCAGGTCTTCTGGCTGCTTCTGGTGGACTTAGAACCGAGGCAGACCCCCATAATATTGAAGTATCATCCATACAATTCGGCATAGAAAGACGATCTATCGATCTGGATACAACCGACCCTGATAATGTGACACTTCGTGTGGGTGATACAATTCGCGTAAACAAGCATCATCACAAAATGGCTCGCCAAAATGTAACGCTTTATGGTGAGGTCCGAAGTCCGGGTGAATATGATTTACTTCCCGGTGATAAAATGTCCGACCTGCTGGAACGCGCTGGTGGCCTCACTGAGCAAGCTTATCCGGCAGGCACCGTCTTTAGCCGCGAGTCCGAACGTAAGGCCGAAGAAATGCGCTATAAAGCCTTGGCACAGGAAATAAGGCGTTCTCTAGCTGCATCCCTACAAAGTGAAAAGAACAAGCCTAATGATACCCAAATTGCCACTGTGCAAAATCTGGCAGCCGAATTAGAGCATGCCGCTGGATTAGGGCGCATCACAGTTGAGACAAATCCTGCGATACTCCGGCATCAGCCAGAGCTGGATATATTACTGGAAGCGGGTGATAAAATTTATATCCCGAAGCGCCCACTAACCGTAAGAGTTAGCGGTGAAGTCCTCTCCCCTGCTGTTTTACAATTCCGCAAAGAAAAAGACCCTATGGATTACATCCGTGAAGCAGGCAGCTTTACCTATCATGCTGATAAGGGGCGTTCTTTTGTTATGTTTCCTGATGGCAGTGCAAAGCCACTGAAAGTTAATATCTGGAGCCACGATCCGATCTTTATACCGCCCGGCTCTACGATTATTGTGCCGCGCGATCCAAAGCCCTTTGATTTTATCGAAAGTGCGCGCGATGTTACCCAGATCCTTAGTAATTTGGCAATCACATCCGTGTTGATAGATGATTTGCGCGATTGATATACAGACAATTTTCGCTTTAAAATAAAGGGAATGACGACAGAAAAACCAAAACCCGTTTTCAGCCTTATTACAGTGACCCTGAATAACCTTGAGGGCCTCAAGAGAACCTACGAATCGGTTGCTAAACAAACGCGTCAAAACTTTGAATGGATTGTCATTGACGGGGCCTCGACGGATGGCACAGTCGAATATTTGATTGAGTTGCAAAAAAAGCATGAGTATTTGCTCTATTCCAGTGAAGAGGATGACGGTATTTATCATGCAATGAATGATGGCATCAAAGCTTCTACAGGGGATTATTTACTGTTTTTGAATGCTGGAGATCAATTGGCGAACCCTAAAATTCTTGAGAAAATAGAGCCTTACGCCACCAAAGAGCCTGATTTTATCTATGGCGATTCGCTAGAAACTTCATCTACGAAAAAAGGTAAGTCCTTTTACAAACAGGCCAAGCGTTACAAAGATATGCCTTGGGGTATGATTACCCATCACCAAGCCATGCTCTATCGCCGGAAACTTATTCGCGATTACAAACTATGGTACAGACAGGTTTATTCTATTGCTGCTGATTATGATTTTACACTTCGTTTTTTACAAAATGCGAAGAAAATTACCGCAATTTCTGCGCCGATTTGCATCTTTGAATCCGGAGGAATCTCTCAGAAAAAAGCCTTTGAAGGTCGCCGCCAGCAATTCATAATCCGCGAAAATTTGCGACTTGTGCCCCAAGGCAAGAATGTCGGCATTTTTTTGGCGCAAAGCGCTGTATGGTATTTTAGATCACTTCTGCCAAGTCTTTATGAGAGGCTAAAATCGGGGAAGAGTATGATCTAGCCGTTTAGCGTGAAATTCTCGCAAACAGGCTCTTGAGGGTTTTCTTTATTATTTTGACAGGAAACCGTTCCAATTACTTTTGTGCGTTCCTCGTTATAACATGCAGTCACAAATGTATGGTTTAAATCACCGTTGTCAGACTCCAAAGTAAACTGTTTTGCTTGCGCTTCACAATCACCGTAGGATTTAGCCGTAACATGCTGACCTGTGTAATCACCACCCTCGGTCATCAGGTCTTCACTGATATCTTTTACTGATTTAAAATTAAGCCAGTTTGTTACTGCAGCCAAAGCAAGAAAAGATGCTAGTCCTGCTCCAAAAACTTGTAATCCACTAAATCCCTTTTTATGATTTTCATCACCCATAATTTTATCTCCTGGCTCAATAAATCCCTGCCATTTTATATAGTCAAAGTGCGTTTATGTCAAATTTTTACGGATCATTCGACAATATCTCAGGCGGCTTTTGGCGAAATCATAGCCTGCGTGCCCATCCATAAATCCCAGCTTCCAGATATAGGAATAGATAAATATGATATAGGGCCTTAGGATGGAACGTCTGATGGCTTTTTTAAAAGCCTCTCTCTTGGGATCAGGGTCTTGCGGCCAAGCGTTTTTACGTGTCATTTCAGCCTCCCAATGGGCATAGCGATGATGACGCACCTCCCACGCCGTTTCATCCTCATAGGCATAATGGAGAAGTGGTGATTTAATCTGGGCGATAGGTTCTATGCATGCTACCTTTAAAATAGGTTGGTAGTGCCCTTCAATTTCGCCCATGCCCTCAATATCCAGATCGTCAATGACAGGAAATTCTATTTTATGGCGATTGAATAGAGCAAGCTTGTTATTATACATCCCGTAACTGAGAACCTGCCCTTTCCAGACATATTTTCCCTTCACAAAATAGCCTGCTATAGATGGTGACGTGTTAAAAATTTCAGCGATTTCAGATATGATTTCCGGTGTTAGGACTTCATCTGCATCAACCCAGAATACCCAATCATGCTTAATATCTAAATTCTCAAGACACCAGCCGCGCTTTTTGGGATAAAGGCCATTCCATTTGAAGAGTTCAACCTGAGCGCCATAGTCTCTGGCAATTTTGATGGTTTTATCGTTGCTGTGGGAATCGATCACAATGACTTCTGAGAAATTCTTGCAGGATTCCAGACAGCGTAGAATATTTTTTTCTTCGTTTTTTGTTGTGATTAGAACCGAAACCGGGATTTTATCCATTTTTCCGCAGCCCATGGAACATGAACCCGATAAGGAATCCAGCCAATACGCTGATCGGATATATCAGATATGGATCAGGCCATGACGGTTTTTCACTGGAAGCCGGAGGCTCTACCACAGCGGCGGCAAATGGCTGATCCAATGACACAAACATCCGAAGGCGCTCTTGTGCCATCAAAATATCCGTTAAGACGCGGCGCTGCTCCTTCTGGTTTGTCTTTTCGATTGACTTCATCAAATATGCTACGCGCTCTTGCACGTCACTCATAACGCTTTGACGAATTTGGGAATCCGCAACATGATGAATTAAACCAATGAAGCGTTTGGCAAAGGCCGGATCTGGATGATAATAACTCATCCTGCGCAAAGGCGTTCCACTGACGGGCTCTATGGTCACGCGCTGTTTTAGATAAGCTGAGAGTTTTTCCGGTGACCAGTTTTGCTCGGCCTTGGAAAATTCAAATGGCCTATCAAAGGCCAGAGCATCTATGATATCTTTATATTGAAGCAAGCTTTTGGCCACACGCGCGCCATGATAGCTGTTTTCAAAGCGCAAGAATGTCAGATCATTAGTGACGACACCGCGACCCGCTGCGATTGTCCCTTCTTGTTGGGCTGGCTTAATATCTACTAATCCTGTAATGGGCACGACCGGAGACAAGATCATATCCGCACGGTAAAAGGGTTGCGCCAATGTCTGGAAAATCAAGGCTCCGATAAGACATAAAAGGCCAAAAAACAGCATGGCATACCGGGATGCCCAAGCATCACTAGCCAGATCAAATAGTGTTTTTTCTCTGGCCTCGTGCATGGTTAACTTATTATCCTGATTTTGTTTATTTGACCTTTAGATCCTCAGCGATCAATTTTATGGCAAAGTCTAGCCAAGTGTCTATAGAATTTTCGGGATTATATTTTTTGCGGGCCTTAACCGTGCCTTTATGCGCACCGAACCATGCTTCTTCATTATCACGGTAATATAGAATTGCTTCGGCCAGTAACTCGGCACTATCATTAGAAACAAGAAGCCCGCATTCATATTCTTTTATAATTTCAGTAACCTCACTGTTTTCTGGCCCGATAAATATAGTTGGACGCGCGACAGATATAGCAGAATAAAATTTGCTTGGGACAAGGAGGCCGCTTGCATCATCCCTCATTGTAACAAGATGTACATCTCCGCTTTCCATGACCTCACGCAAGTTCTCGCCAGGCTGATAGGGCAGAAATTTTATATTGTGTAAATGACGTTTAGAGCGCTGCTCATGGAGGTAATCAAAGCGCTCGCCATCGCCGACAAAAACGAACTCTACATCTGCCTTTTTCTCTTCGAGTACTTCTGCCGCATCCAGCATGATATTCACACTGTGGGCGCGCCCCAGATTTCCAGCATACAGCAATCTGAATTTTTGACGCGTTTCCTTGATTTGCTCTTCGTGAGGGCGCGCAGTTTCTGATATTTGAGCGCTACGCTCTTCTTCAATTTTCTTTAGATCTTTTTCCTGAAAAACCTTGTTGTTCAGTTCTGTATCAGCCCAGTTCGGGATATATTCCATTTTTTCCAGTAAAACGCCCTGCTTTGCCAAGTGCTCTAGCATGCAATGCCCGATTACAACAACTTTGTCACAGCGCCTCATGGCCGCCTGATTTTGACTTTTCATGACGCCCATTAAAAAGTTAGGTATTTTCACACCAATTACTGGAAAAAGATCGGGATAAACATCCTGACACCAATGGACATGATGGCTGCCCTTAATCCAAGCCACAAAGCGGCCAGCCAAGATCAAAAGCGGCGGATCAGTCATTGTAATTAAGAGATGTCTGGATTTCAGGCGTAATGCTGTAACAAGCATCTTGAGCCACACCCATCCATAGATAAATGCATTTGATGGTTTATCCGGCCCTTTTACCCTGATGATTCGCACATTTTTCTGCCGTTCTTGTCCTGCGACAGGTCCAGTAGAGACCACTGTGACATGCCAGCCCTCTCTGGCCATTTTCGTGGCCAAGTCATATAGAACGCGGCCCGACGCACCTCGAGATGGCGGATAAACACGATTCATGAACAGAATATTGGGTCGTTTCATAAACTTACAGCTAATACTTCAAGATGATTCGGAGTGTCTTGAGTATATCAGAAAGGCTGGAATGATCAAAAGCACTAAACCGAAATCAAGTGATTTGAAGCTGGCATAAAGCAGTAAATCTATTAAAACAGGGGCTGAAATCGCTAGGCCTATAACCGGATTAGCCAGAATAATTCTAATCAGACGCTCTAGAAGTCCCGCTATATAAGTACTTGCAAGGATTAATCCACAGACACCCGTTTTTAGAAGGATGCTGGAGAAAAAATTATGTGTAAAATTCACGCGTAAATTTGCCACGGCCGGAGAATGGAACGTACCACCCCAGCCTGTTCCAAAAAGAAAATGATATGGATCTGATTTGAGGATTTGCCAGACGGCCCAGAATTCCTGCGGTCTCATGTTTAGCCCGACTTTATCAGTTTTATCAAAAAACCCCTCTGCCAGATGCCCATAGGCAGTGAATAGTCCCAACATAAAAGCTGCAATGACAAATATTGGCAGGACAGCGCTTTGTGGCCTTGTCCAGAACAGGTAAGTTAAAATCATAAGCACATAAAGAAATACGGCGCCCATTGATGCGCGCTGTAATGTCATAACCATAGCCAATATAGGCAAGGCAGATACTAGGATAAGACACAAGGCGATCATTTTATAATAGCCATTTTTTTTACTGCATAGTAATTGGATGCCGCCGCCTAGAAGTAATAAACAGGCGAGCAGAACTGTCGGCATATTTTCCAGATATAATAAGGCCTCGTGATCATAGAGGGAGCGCACGGAAAAACATATGCCAATCACAACGTTTCCAACCATCAAAAACAAGAAAAAACTTGGGCTTTGGCGCATTGCAGGCAGAAAGAAAAGCGGTAAAAAGAGATAGAGAAACGGCACTATGTCTCTAATCATACTACTGAAATCCTGCCCTTGCAGCGCCCCGTTCAGGGTTGATACTACCAAGCCATAACTTAAAAAGAACTGACCAGCGCCAATCCAGAAGCGATCCTTATTAATTTTTGTGAGCGTATCAAAGAAGCAGATTAAGCCTATAGAGATGACCAATAGGGCCCCTATTACCAGTTCCACTAAACCGAACTGATCAGGGGTTGGTGACCCACAGAGCGCATAAATCAAGCAAAGTGTTAATACCCCTAGAACACGATAATCGCTTTTGAGCAAAGACAAGTTGTTCATAAAACTTAGTGTGCCTTAGAAGAGGATTTTACGCCACATATTCAAGGCTACGAGTACAATAAAGATGGCAAAAAAGATACGCAGCTTGTTTTTATCTACGCGATGCGCCATTTTAGCACCTAGCGGGGCGAAGCTGATGCTTAGCGGTACAATACATAGCCATGCCAAGGCATTAACAAAGCCCAGAGAAAAAGGTGGCAAGTTTTCTGCATCCTGCCCTATCACGATAAAACCGAGCGTTGCCGGAATAGAAATCACCAATCCTAAAGCGGAGGCCGTACCCACGGCTTTACGCATATCAACACCATGGACGCTCATATAAGGGACACTCATCGTAGCACCGCCAATACCAATTAATGTAGAAATAAAGCCAATAATGCTGCCTGCCAAGGCTTGAAATGGTTTGGAAGGCAGTTCTTTACGCCATTTATAACGGGCCGGATTAATAAGCATAATCCCTGCAAAAAGGATCACCGCGCAGGCAAAGAATATCTCCAATACCAAGCCGTCGACGCTATCGGCGATCATCGTTGCCAAGCCAACGCCACATAAAACCCCAAAACCTAGAAACTTCACGATATCCTTATCTACTGCCCCGTATTTTCTATGTGCCAGCATGGATGAGCACCCCGTAGGCACAATAATCGCCAAAGACGTTCCTACGCATAAATGCATGAGTTGATCGCTTTGGATATTAAATTCTTCGGGGAGTGCCATGAAAACAAAATACAAGCCGGGAACTAATACAATACCGCCACCAACACCAAGCAGACCAGCGATAAACCCGGCGATACTTCCTAGAATTGCCAACATGGCAATCAAGGTGATCATATCTATGAGCTCTAGCTGCGAAAGAATATCCATGTACGAGAAAAAGCACAGAATTCAATAGAAATAAAGGGAGAATCTACTATTTAGTTACTTAACGTCAAAAATTTTGCGTCCTGCTTCAGCATTTTTTTGTTTTTTGAGCTGTCTGATTGCATCCTCTGCAAGGGCCATATATCCGTTCATAGATGTTGGCTGCTTCAAGACTCCGTTCTTGTAGATTTCAACATTATCTTGATGCTGCTTATTCATTACATCCATAATCTTATTAAATTTATTATGTGCCTCAACATTTACCTGATGCGCTCTGATCCTTGCTTTAAATTCACCTTCAAGCGCCCTGTTTGTCAGGGTTTTCATTCTCTCGCGTGTACCCTCATCCAAATATGCATCAAGTTGAGATGTTTTTGGCTGGCGCCGTTCTATTGTTGCATGTTGATATGTTTTACTATTCGTCTTACCTCTAACGATGCTTTGTACACGTGGACCAGTCGATTTTGTACTATCCGAATTTTTTCGTCTGTTATAAATTGTTGGAGTTTCACCTTCCTTTGGTGGTTTTTTACCAGATGGACGGTTGAAAATTTCTACAGCCTGCGCATTCATCGTGCCTTGGACACCTAAAAAGGCCAGTCCGCCTGTCAGGACAATGACAAGAATTAGTGCTGTAAAAAGAAAACGACGCATAAAAAATCCGTAACTCTAATTATTGTTTACTCCCTATAATATAACAGCAAACCTGCCAAAAATGCAAAACACTTATTTTCGAGCTTTTTTTATAAAAAACAGCCAGAAATAAGCCCAAAAGTTAAGGACTTTTTAATCGTTTCAGGGGAATATGGCTATAACATTATGTAAATAATAAAAGACTGCGTAACGGAGGGCTTAGTAATGCTTTTGAATATTCAGGAGTTACTGGAAGAGGTGGAATTAAAAGAAGACTTCTATCCCGGTAAAAAGACCATCAAAAGATGCAAACAAACAGGTGAATTCAAAAGCCATTGTGTTGTTATGGATTGGCACGATCCCGATATGATTCATATGGAGGTCAAAGCCG
>DCKO01000095.1 GCA_002320665.1 Micavibrio sp. UBA1672 | reverse complement strand
CGCCCTTTCACAGGACTCGTCATGTACACAGTCCGCGATGATATCGGCTTGTCGCATTCCCTCCACTCTCTCGGCGCAACATACCTCACCAAACCCGCCAGCCGCGCAGGTCTTGGCGAAGCAGTAAAGAAATCCGCCCGTCAAAATGTCGGCGTGATCGACGGCCCCACGCGCCTGCTCATCGCCGAAGACACCCAAAGCGTGCGGGATATTCTCGCGCGCCAACTTGATAACCTCGGCGTAGAAGCCGATTTCGCGGAAAACGGCAAGCAAGCACTAGAAGCCTACCGCACTGGCAAATACGGGATTATGTTCACCGATCTGCACATGCCGGAAATGGATGGCTACGAGGTTGCCAAATCCATCCGCAAGGAAGAAGACGGCACAGACAAACACTTCCCGCTTATCGTATTAACCGCCGATATTCAACTCGCCCAGCGCGATGTTTATATGCGCCACGGCTTTGATGAATGTTTACTCAAACCCGTTTCTCTCGGGCAACTTCGCGGTCTTCTCATGCGCTGGAGGTTATTAGAAGAAACCCATGAAATCCCCGAAGAAATAGAAGAAAAAACAGAAACACCAACTTCTACGCCCTCAGGCGATGGCAAACCACCAGCCATCGACAAGGAATGCATTGTCGGGCAACTTGGCGCACTAGACGACAGCGCCATAGAAATGATGGGCATGTTCAAGGACATGACCGCTCCGATCATCGAGGAAATCAAGTCCTCCCTGCATGATGGCGATTACACCCGCCTGACCGAAGCCGGACACAGCCTTAAGGGCGGCGCAAGATCGGCTTGCTGTAATGTACTGGGTGATCTGGCGGCCAAGCTCCAGAAAGACGCGTCCCAGATGGAAAACTGCAATGAACTCGTCACAGAAATCCTGGACGAGTTCGAACGCGTTAAAGCCGAGATTGATAATTTAAAAGCTTAAATTTAAGCCGCAGCACTTTCCTGCGCCTGAGCCTTTGTGGTTTCATACGCCCATTCAACCCAAGGCATAAGCGCTGCAACATCAGACGCTTCCACAGTTGCTCCGCACCAAATCCGCAAGCCAGCAGGCGCATCACGATATCCGGCAATGTCATAAGCCACACCTTCCGCGTCCAGAGCTTTGGTCATTGTCTTGATAAAAGCAAGCTGGTCATCTGCACTCATGCCGCCAAACCACTCATCTGTGATTTTAAGGCAAACCGAAGTAATGGATGTATAGCTTTCATCTTCTGCCAGAAACGCCGCCCAGTCGGTTTTTTCCACCCAAGACTTGATCTCGGCATAATTTGCTTTGGCGCGATCAATCGAGCCTTGCAAACCACCAATCGATTTCACCCATTTCAGCGCATCAAGACAATCTTCCACCGCGAGCATAGAGGGCGTATTGATTGTCGCACCTTCAAAAATCCCACCAATCAGCTTATCGCCTTTGGTCATGCGGAAAATCTTCGGCAATGGACGATCCGGCTTATAGCTCTCCAAGCGCTCAACCGCTCTTGGCGAGAGCACAATCATCCCATGCGCCGCTTCACCGCCCAGAACCTTCTGCCAGCTCCACGTCGTCACATCCAGCTTATCCCAAGGCATATCATAGGCAAACACGCCGGAAGTCGCATCACAGAAGGTCAGACCTTCGCGCGCACTTGAAATCCAGTCACCATTAGGCACACAAACCCCCGAAGTCGTACCGTTCCACACAAAAACACAGTCATTCGCCGGATCAGCTTGCGATAAGTCGGGCAACGCTCCATAAGCCGCATTATAGGTATTCACACCCTCAAGCTTTAATTGCCCCGTAATATCCTTGAGCCAGCCACTGGAAAAGCTTTCCCACGCAAACACATCCACACCGCGCGCACCCAGCATCGACCAAAGCGCCATCTCAAACGCACCAGTATCAGAGGCCGGCACAATCCCTATTTTATAATCTGCCGGAATACCCAGAATTTCACGGTGCAGTTCAATTGTTTCCTTCAGCTTTGCCTTGGCAGGTCCTGCTCTATGAGAGCGTCCAAGCATCGCATCAGAAAGAGCCTCTAAACTCCATCCCGGGCGTTTAGAACATGGACCGGATGAAAAATTCGGATTTGCAGGTTTATTTGCTGGTTGTTGCATTGTTTTACACCTTTTTTAACCTTGGCTGTTACACTAGACTTATGACCCTTGGGAACATATGATCTTTTATCTTTCCAAGGCTTAGGAAATTTGTTAGTTCCAAGCAAGTCTTTTTTAGAAAAGTTTTTTAAATAAATTTCTGACGAGAAAACCATGAGCTATGTGCTGACCCTAGTGGCATCTGATACAAAAAACCCTGTCACGCCGAAACATTTCAAAGAAATCGGGGCCATTATCGATGCCTATAACATGTCATATAAGGGCAAAGTAAAATGGTTGGACAAGGACAAAGCCGCCGATATAGGCATCTCGGATAAGGCACAATTTTCTCTTGTCGCGCATTTACGTGATTTCTTGGCCAATGATAAAATTGATTTCTTTATCACCCATAATGAACACCGCGCTAAAAAACTCCTGCTGGCCGATATGGACAGCACCATCGTCACAGGCGAAACTCTGGATGAAATGGCCGGACATGTCGGCATTAAAGATCAAGTCGCCGAGATTACAGCTCGCGCCATGAATGGAGAACTAGATTTTCATGCCGCCATCCGTGAGCGGGTTGGCTTACTAAAAGACCTCCCCTTTGCCGATGTTGAAGATACACTTGAGCACACAGAACTCAGCAAAGGTGCCCAGACCTTCATCCAGACCATGCGCGCGCAAGGCGCAACTTGTGTTCTCGTATCGGGTGGCTTCACAGTCTTCACAAACGCCATCGCAGAAAAATGCGGTTTTCACTTTAATCATGGTAATACTCTGGAAGTCGAAGACGGTAAACTGACAGGCAAAGTTGTAGACCCTATCCTCGATAAATTCTCGAAAGTCGAATTTCTGAAATCTTATATGGGTGACCTAGGCCTTGAAGCAATCGATTGCATGACCATCGGTGATGGCGCCAATGATATTCCCATGCTGAAACTTGCCGATCTGGGCATTGGCTACAAGCCCAAAGAAGCCGTCAAAAAAGAAGTCTCAAACGCCATACTTTACGGTGATTTAACAGCCGCTTTATACGCACAAGGCTATAGCCGTAAAATGTTCCAGATAGGCCTTTAGCATATAAAATTTGATTTTCCATAAAAATTATACTATGATGCATCGCACTACAGTAAAAAAGAATATTACGTGTGGGGGGAGACGGACAGGAGCATTTTTATGCTCCTGTCTTGTTTTTTGAACAAAAAGCGGTGATATATATCGCTATGAATAACGCACTTAAAACATTATTCCTTCCCGTCCATAAGGGCTCTATATTGCTTGAGGGCAAAAAAATCCTGTTCCTGAACGCGGTGCACGATCCCCTATTGGAAAACGGAGACTGGGATTGCAGACAAGTTTTCAAACCTTATGCAATAGACCTTGAGAAAAACGGTATTTCTACAAGCTCTGACTTAACTTTCGAAAAAAACAATTATGATCTGGCCTTGATCCTGATCCCAAAAAATGTCACCGAAGCCCGCTTTCTAGTGGCCAGCGCCCTTTTTGCCTTAAAACAAAACGGCCAAATCATTTGTGCCGCCGATAATAAGGCCGGAGGTACTAGGCTGAAAAAACTATTCGAGAACTTTGGCCTTCATGACCCCGCAAACCTAAGCAAACATAAATGCCGCGTCGTTTGGGCAGATATCAATGGCTTCGACGAAGACCAATGCACAAAAGCTCTACAAGCCGGACAACCCCAGAGCATCTTAAACGGACAATTTATATCACAGCCGGGCATCTATGGCTGGGACAAGGAAGATTTAGGCTCCAGACTTCTATGCAAAGCCCTACCGGATGATATAAAAGGGTATGGCACAGATTTTGGCTGTGGCTATGGGTATTTAGCCCATCACGTCTTAGAAAAATCACCCAAAATCAAACATATAGAATGCCATGACGCAGACTACCGCGCCGTAAAATGTTGTGAAGCCAATATAAAAGACAAAGCCTCTTTTCACTGGACAGATTTATCAAAACCCTTCAAACCTAAAAAATTACTGGATTTCGTGATTATGAACCCGCCTTTCCATGAAGGCAAAAAAACCGATATATCCTTAGGGCAAGCTTTTATAAAGAATGCCGCCGCGTCTTTAAGACGAAAAGGCTCTCTTTGGATGGTTGCCAATGCGCACCTGCCATATGAGGAAATCCTGAATAAAGAATTCTTTCACGTTGAAAAAATAGCTGAACGACAAGGCTTTAAAATCTACCGCGCCGATAAATAATAGCTACTGGTTATTCCCGCCTTGCTGCTCTGCTGGCGGCTGAGCATCTTGAGGCTGTGCTTGATGCCCCTCTTGCCCATCTCCCATCTTCTGGGCGATCTTCTGCTCCATTTTCTCTTCAAGCTTTTGCGCAAGCTTTTCTACAAGCTGTTCTTCTTGGGAAACATCCGCATTACCAGCATTCGCCAGTTTTTCCTTTAGTTTATCTTCTGCTTCCTTAAGCTCTTTTTCAGCCACCGCTTGCTCTTGCGCAAGTTCTGCCTGATAAGACTTATCCATCTCGACATCCTTAACCTGCAACGAAGGATCGTAAGCCTGTTTTGGTGTTTCTTCTTCCTTGACTTCAATTTCACCTTCTAATCTGGCAACCTGCTCCTTAATTTCCTCAACCAACCTTTCATCATGCATAGCTTTTGCATTCAAACCTGTTTCACGGGCAACCATGTAATAAATTGACTCTTTTGAGATTGGCTGGTCAATCCCTTGATACATCACGTGATATGCCATCCCCGCATCCGCTGTAATAATAGATTTATCCGGCTGATTCCGGCGACGCATATGCTCTTCGGTCAGGCGCACAATCAACATCAAATCTTCATTTGAAATCGTAATTCTATGGTGTTTTTCCAATCCCGGACGAAGCGCCTTCATAATCGCATAGGTCTCTTCCACATTCGGCACCTTCAGGAACACTTTCTGGAAACGACGATCCATCGCAGGGTCTTGCGCCACATACATTCTGAATTCGTCCAATGTCGTCGCCCCGATCACCAACAAGTCACCAGCCGTCAAATATGGCTTCATCGTATCAGACAAACCTGCATAAGAGCTCCCCTCACAATTGGGCATAATCTGGTGGATCTCGTCCAAAAATATAATCATACGCGGTAAATCAGGATTCAAATAACGCTCCGCAGCCCCCTTACATAATGGCAAGAAACGATCCTGAAACTCAGCCCGGGATGATGTTCCCGATGCCATACGCGCCAAATCAACCTCGATCACACGGGCATCTTTCAGATAATCAGGCACATCCCCAGCCACAACTTTTTGTGCCAAACCAACCACAGCCGCCGTTTTACCCACACCGGCAGGCGCAAGGAAACACACATTCTTACGGCCCTTTTGCAGCAAAATCAAAACACAATCGGCAATTTCCTTATCACGGCCTGTAATCGGACCATAACGCCCTGCCTTCGCATTCGCCGTAAAGTCAGTACAGTAATTTTTAATTAGATCTTCAAATTTGTCATCAGGTACAAGATAATCCCATTTTTCCGTCATGATATGTCTGGCTGCCTCTTAAGGTTTTTACGCGTAAAACTCTGATGCTTACCTTATCCCAAGAAAAGCACGATCTCCAGCCTAATGTTCAATTCTTAATAACTTGCTTAAATTTCTCAAAAATTCTGCTTTCACAAATACACCAACCACCTATAATAGTAGAACTCAAGCGTAATACGGAGAGAGGACGCTATGAAAGAAAATCGTAAGATTTTCCGTTTCACAAGAAAAAGCCTGATTACACTAATAAGCTGCACCGCCATTCTGGTCGCCATAAGCATTGCATATGCCTATAATAGCTTATCCAGACACATAGCTATCGCCTCGTATCTTGATGTCTCCCCTTTGAGCTTAAAAATCGAGTGCAAACCACAAACTCTGGAAATCACAGAAAATAACACACTAAAATTCTGCCTAAAAAAAACCGATCAAGCCAAACGCTGCGAGATTGCCGTTCATAACCTTGAACCCGCACCGCAGATCAATAAGGTCGATTTTTCCTTTAGGCTAGCAGGCGATATAGTCAATCCAGATCAATTCTTTGGCATTTTGCAAATTCATGCCCTGCCGGATGACGGCGAAGACTGGCGCTGTCCGAATTTTGCCTATGACATAAAAAATGGAGCGATGTCGATTTATAACCGGTGGGACAAGCAAGCCCTGTCAAAAACAGTGAACGGCACATGTCTGGGACAAGGCAATTCGATCAAGGGACGAAAGCTCCTGCCCACCCCGCAAGAAATCATCAATGATCAATGGTATCATATTGATCTGGAAACTATACTATCCCATGAGAAAGACGGGCAAATTACGTTGGATTTTGCAGATAGTGAACCGCAAGAATTCCAAGGCGCAACCAGATATAATGATAAGAAAATGCCCTATCTCAAGCTCGGCGTGTACAAACCTACCCCTTGGACACATGGACAAGAGGAAATCTGCGTTGAGTATAAAGATGTTGAGTTATCTTCAAAAAAATAGATTTTTGTGACATAAAGCTATGCAAAATGTACATCCGGTTTGAAATTGATAAAAGAGACACACGATCCGGTAGACCAACTGGTATGTTCACACTCGCCTATGATTTGATAGAAGACATAGATACGGAAAACTATCAACGTGCTAAAATCAAAGAATTACTAAATTATTTTGGAGACAAATTACCTGTTCCAACAAAATTTGCAAAAGGCAAAAATACCTATCACAAAAACAAGCATGGCATTAGTTGGTTAAAATCAGAAGCAACAGAAATGGTCAGCAAATTCTGGGAACTAAAAATCATACTTGAGGAATATGGCCACCACATAATTGTGACCAAACAAGATTATGTCGGTAAAATTGTTTATGAAGATGATTTTCAGGTCGTCGCAATTTAACCTGCGAGGACTTTCTCAATCGCGCTCACCGCATCATTGGCGGCGTCTGGATTTGGTCCTCCGGCCTGCGCCATATCGGGGCGACCACCGCCGCCCTTGCCGCCCAAAGCTTCCGAGCCGATACGCACCAAATCAACCGCACTAAAACGCCCTGTGAGATCTTCCGTGACGCCGACAACAATAGAGGCCTTGCCGCCATCGGTAGAGATGAGCACAATCACGCCCGAACCCAGCTTGGCCTTGAGATCATCCGCCATAGGCTTAAGGTCTTTCGGCGGGAACCCTTCAAGCACACGACCAGCGAATTTCACTCCGCCAACATCCTTGATATCATCATCAGAAGCTTGCGCCCCCTGCTTACGGCGAAGATCGGCTATTTCCTTATCCAGCTTCTTGTTTTGCTTCTCAAGCTCTGCCGGATCGCTCGGCACGTTATCATCAATCTCACCGCCAAATTTAGAAAGCTCCTCACGCAAAGCCTTGTTTTTCGCCATCAAAGTATCAAGAACTTCTTGCTGCGCCTTGGCCTGGCTTTCTTCATACGCATCCACGCGCACGCCCGTCACAGCCTCAAGACGACGTATGCCAGCAGACAACGCGCTTTCCGAGATAATCTTGAATTTCTCGATCTCGCCTGTTTTCTTAACGTGCGTTCCCCCGCAAAGCTCAAT
>DCKO01000068.1:1000-6847 GCA_002320665.1 Micavibrio sp. UBA1672 | reverse complement strand
GGAAAATGTGGATGTGTTGGCTGCCGATATACCACCAACAGGTGTTAAAGTAATTGTATCACCAGTCGCATCTGCAACAATTGTCGCAAAATCCATAGCTGTGGTTTCTGATACAGATATTGGTGACTGAATAGTTGCAGACGCGTTACCTGTTGCATCTGCCGCTTTTGCCTCCATTAATGGAGCTGTTAATAAACCCGCACCAAGTGCAGTTAGTGTTAGTACCTTATACGCATTTCTCATAACTAAAACCTTTCATTAAATTTTAAATCCCCTCTTGGGAGTACCAAAGTACTTCATCACCGTAACAAGAAGGCCCTTAACAAAAAGTTAAATTCAAAGCGTTTTATGAAAATTTATCTAAAATTTTATGTAAAATTTATGCATTTAAATCAAAAGGTTATATTACATGTATACTTAAGTATAATAACTACTTAGCAACTTATTTAATATAAAAAATCCCCCGCTCCAAAATATTCAGAGCGAGGCCTTTGATTATAAGTATAAGGTCAATTAAACTTAGTAATCCACCGTCACAGTGTAAGTACCCGAATACGCGCCCGCTGTCTGTGAGGCATTAACCGTAAGAGCCGCACCAACATTAAAGGTCAGGTTACCAGAACCGTTAAAGGCCGGAGACCCGCCAGCATCATGCGCAAATGTTCCCAAAGCCATATCCGTACCAGGCCCCGACAAAACATCACCCGAACTAAAGGAAATTGTCACAGCTGTACTCGCATCCCCTGTCGCAGAAAAAGCACCTGCTGCCGGTGAACCGGAAAATGTGGATGTGTTGGCTGCTGATATACCACCAACAGGTGTTAAAGTAATTGTATCTCCAGCCGCATCTGCCAGAATAGTTGCAAAGTCCATGGCTGTGTCTTCTGATATAGATATCGCCGTTTGAATAGTTGCAGACGCGTTACCTGTTGCATCCGCAGCCTTTACTTCAATTGATGTAGTAGAAAGCAACACCATACCCATTGCACCCGCATAAGCGAGTTTCATAATACTCTTCATTTTCTAGTCCTCTATGTAAAATTACCCAAGAAAGCGGGCTGATGAAAAATTTATTCCCGTCAAGATAGTATCATAATACTTTAATAGGTCAAGGCACTTAAAAATTTTCTTACGGGATTTTTATTTAAAAAACTTTTGATGATCAGAATTTATATATATAGATACCCCATGAAAATCGAATACGATGTAATTATCATAGGGGCAGGCGCAGCCGGATTAATGTGCGCCATAGAAAGTGGAAAGCGTGGTCGCAAAACCTTGCTAGTAGATCACACCGAAAAAACCGCAGAAAAAATCAGAATCTCTGGCGGTGGGCGTTGTAATTTCACAAATATTCATGCCGCGCCTGAAAATTATCTCTCACAAAACCCGCATTTTTGTAAATCCGCCCTGAAACAATACACTCAGCATGACTTTATCGCCTTAGTTAAAAAACATGGCATTGCCTATCACGAGAAAAAGCTAGGGCAATTATTTTGCGACAAATTCTCGCAAGAAATCATAGATATGCTCTTAACCGAGATAAAAAAATCAGGCACGGAGTTTAAACAAGGAGCAGAAATCAAAGACATTAAACAACAGAAAGAGGGCTACAGCGTTAAATTAAAAAACACTATATATAAGTGCAAGTCTCTGGTCATAGCCACTGGCGGATTATCTATACCCAAAATCGGCGCCAGCAAATTCGGCTATGATCTCGCCAAAAAATTCGGCCTTAAGATTATCCCCACGCGCCCCGCCCTCGTACCCCTGACCTTTCAGGCAAACCTCCTGGATTTTTGCAGAGCCTTAAGCGGCCTTTCAGTAGATGCCACAGTGACATGCGATAAAAAAACCTTTGCCGAAGGGCTGCTTTTCACCCATAGAGGCTTAAGTGGACCATCCATCTTGCAAATTTCATCCTATTGGAGCGAAGGACAGGACATCACGATCAATCTATACCCTGCCCAAGATGTTACAAATTACCTGCTAGAACAAAAACAGAAAAACGCAAAACAAGACATCCATAATATCCTTGGTAATCTTTTACCCAAAAACCTTGCCAAAGCCATATGCGATAAAAACGGAATCAAAGGCCGCATCACGGAAATTTCAGATAAAAACCTGAAAACTCTGGGTGAAGCCGTCAATAACTGGCGCATTCGCCCTGCTGGTACAGAAGGCTATCGCACTGCCGAAGTCACATTGGGTGGTATTGACACAGATGAACTTTCCTCCAAAACCATGGAATGCAAAAAACACAAAGGGCTTTATTTTATTGGCGAAGTCGTGGATGTCACAGGCCATCTGGGCGGCTATAACTTCCAATGGGCATGGTCTTCGGGTTATGTAGCCGGACGAAATGTCTAAGTTACATGAGCAAAAGACACCATTTTCTCTTGCTTCTCATCCCATAGCTTCAAATGACAACATTGAAAGCTCTCTTTGAGGGTTAAAACATTGATTTCAGATAATTCCGGCATGGCATCCATACAATCCTGCAGCTTGTAATTAGGGATTTTGCTACACAGGTGATGGATATGATGCAAGCCGATATTCCCAGTAAACCATTGCAATACCCTAGGCAGCTTATAATAAGAGCTCCCCATCAAAGCAGACTCATGAATATCCCAATCCTTATTTTTATACCAATACGCATCTTCGAATTGGTGCTGAACATAAAACAGCCATGCCCCAATCCATGTGGTCATAATAATCACAGGCAGATACACCCAAAGCACAGCCTGAAACCCGAAAACAGCTATAGCCACTCCGTAAAACAAAACAAGCAAAACATTAGTCAGCATAATGCTATTCCAGATCGAATGACTGGATAAGGTTTTATAATTATCATAAAAGTTTGTCGGCACATTCATAGGCAAGCGCTGCCCGATCAACATATAAATCGGTGCGCCTATAATAATAAGCAAAAATATATTCCGGTAGAGCCTGTATTCAATTTTCTTTCGCCGCGGCAACGCTTTGTACTCAGACACTGTGATCGTATCAATTCCGCCAATACTGCGGCGATCCAGATCACCGGATGTAGCATGATGCATATTATGTGCCCTGCGCCAGAAATCATAAGGCGTTGCGGTCAGCATCGACAAAGCCCGCCCCGTAAACCTATTGGCCTTATCAGAGTTAAAAAAGCAGCCATGCCCGCAATCATGCTGGAAAATAAAAAGGCGTGTCAGCAAACCTGCCGCAACAGGCATGAGTAAAACGGTTATCAAATAATGAGAATTGAAAAAATGTCCCATCACAGCCAATGTAGCGATAAATAAAGCCATAGTCGTAAATAGCTGGAGCACACTTCGCCGAGTATCCGCCCCCTGATAGGAACGACAATGTTCTAAAATATTAGATATGGATCGGGTATCTTTAGTATCTGCCTGAACGGCCTGAAAATCATAAGGTGACATAATAAAGGGTACTAACTTTCTACTCTTATTCTCATTATGACCCTTCTCCGTGAGTCCAAAAATCATATTTATTTATATTTTTATTGCAGGCCCGCGCAGTCTCGGATATCAAAACCCCTTAAGCTAGGCCATAACCATAGATCATTAAGATGATTTTGAACACGAAAATATTATGCCACCGCCATTATTACTGTCAGTAAAAGATGCCCTTATCCGCTTTTCAGAAAAGCCGATCTTTGAAAACCTGTCTTTTAACATCCACCAAGGCAGCCGCATCGCCCTTGTGGGCAAGAACGGCGCTGGCAAATCGACATTGATGAATATCATCACAGGCCGCCAAGACCTTGATGATGGAGAGCGCTGGGAAGAAGCAGGCACCACCATCGGATATTTACAACAAGACATCATCCCCAAAGAGGGCCAGAACGTCTTCGAATATATTTTCTCCGAGATCAAGGACGAAGAAAAAGAGCTACACGCCTATAAGGTCGACATCGTCGCCGAAGCCCTAGAACTTGACGTCACCGCCCAGATGACACGCCTTTCCGGTGGTCAGCTCCGCCGCGCCGGCCTTGCGCGTGCCTTGGTCGAAGAACCGGATATCCTCTTACTTGATGAACCAACCAACCACCTTGATCTTGAGGCCATTGAATGGCTGGAAGGATACCTCAACAGCTACCGCGGCACGCTCCTATGCGTCAGCCACGACCGAACTTTCCTATCCAATATCACAACGCAAGTCTTCTGGCTCGATAGAGGGCAACTCAAAGTCTCCCCGCGCGGCTTTAAACATTTTGATGAATGGTCAACCATGCTGCTCGAACAGGAAGAACGCGAGCTTAAAAACCGCAAGACCCTTGTCGAACAAGAAGTCGAATGGGCCTCCCGCGGTGTCAAAGCCCGCCGCAAGCGCAATATCCGCAGATTAGAAGAAATGCGGGAAATGCGTGATAAGCTCAAGGCCGATGAATCCGCCTATCGCCGCGCCACACAGAAAATAGAGCTAAAACCGCTAAAAGATAGCGACACCACGTCTAAAATTGTTGCGGAGTTTTACAACACCTGCAAATCTTTCGAAGAAGACGGAAAAACCATCACAATCCTCGATAAATTTTCCCTGCGAATCCAGCGCGGCGACCGCATAGGGATCTTGGGCAAAAACGGCTCAGGCAAATCCACATTTCTAAAATTGCTCATCGGAGAACTCCAACCCGATCAGGGTCGCATCAAACGCCGCAAAGAACTGGAGTTTTCCTACTTCGATCAAAAACGCAGCGACCTCGACCCCACAGACACGCTCAAGAAAACCCTCTGCCCCGGCGGCGGAGATTATATCGACGTCATGGGCAAGCAGCGCCATGTCTGCGGCTACCTCAAGGATTTCATGTTTGATCCCTCCCGCGCACAAGACAAAGTCTCGCAGCTCTCCGGCGGACAGAAAAACCGCCTGATGCTTGCCAAAATTCTGGCCAACCCCAAGACCTGCCTTATTCTGGACGAGCCAACCAATGATCTGGACATGGAAACCCTTGATATGCTCGAGGAAATCATCAGCCAGTATAAAGGCACGCTGATTGTCGTCTCCCATGACCGTGACTTTCTTGACCAAACCGTCAGCAAAATTCTGGCCTTCGAAGGAAACGGCAAAATCGAAAGCTGTATTGGTGGCTATAGTGATTATCTGGAAAAGAAAAAATCCTCCGAACGTCATCCCGCCCCCGAGGCAAAGCCGAGCTCAAACAAACGGGATCTGGAAAAAGACGGCAGCAAAGCTGCCGACATCTCTGGATCCCCGCCGTCCAAGCAAGCTAACGCTTGCCGCAAGGATGACAAACCTAAAAAACCGCAAAAACTTTCTTACAAACTTGAACGCGAACTAAGCCAACTCCCCGACAAAATCGCCAAAGTCGAAGCTGATATCGCAGACTATAAAGAGCAACTCTCAGACGGAGATTTCTATGCCCGCGACCCCGCCGCCTTCCATGACATGACCAAAGCCCTCGCCGAAGCAGAAAGTAAACTGGAGCGCTATGAAACAAGGTGGTTGGAGCTGGAGGAAATGCGAACACCATAAAAAAATAAGAAATATGTAACATATATTCTTTACTTTTTTGTAATTTATATGTTACATATATTCTAGCATAGTAATAAAGGAGAAAATTATGATGCCCGTAATTAGAATAAGCGATTCCACATTTATAGATTTAAAATCAATTTCAACCTGGATGGGAACAAAAACTCCAGCCGATACGATAAAGCAGCTAGTCCAAGAAAAAATGGACAATTTAGATTTAGAACCTGAATCTAGTAATGAACTCTACGAGCTAGCAGAATGCGATGATAACATACTTCATTTTAAGGAAACTCCTGGCCTAACACATACAAGAGTTCTATCTGCAAAAATTAATAATGAAAAAATTTC
>DCKO01000068.1:0-691 GCA_002320665.1 Micavibrio sp. UBA1672 | reverse complement strand
AAAAATTAATAATGAAAAAATTTCTAAGTTAAATTGGGGAGAAGTACTTCTTAGAACAATAGAAATTATAAAGAACAAAGGCCTATCAAAAGAGCAACTCTGTGCAGAACTTCAAATTGGAACTGAACCATACAATTATACTGATCGAGGCTATAAATTTTATCCCAAACTAGGCATTTCAATTCAAGGCCAGTCAAGTCCAGATGCTTGGAAGGAATCTAAAAGATTAGCTGAAAAATACAATATTACTATTGAAGTAACATTTCAGTGGCGCGACAAAGAAGGTGCACAATATCGTGGGAAAACCGGTTTAATAAAAGTAAACTAACAATTCCGTCTTCTTAAATCCTCTCCTACAAAAAAGGAGAGGATGCCTTTATAAACCTTAGTGTCTTTGTGTCTTGGTGGGTAATCACCTTGACAAAATAGGAATATTATCATAATATGCCCGCATGTTTATGCGTCTCACACACCCGACCCAGCCATTTTACGCCACTTTTGCGCCTGCCTTATTGAGGGCAAAACTGCGCAATCAAAAAAATTTTCTGCAAAACGAACTAGACAAAATGGGATGCGCGAAAAAAATTTATGCAAAACGAACTGTACAAACCCGCGCGCCGCTAAACGAACAAACCAAAGGAGAGTTATTTAAAATCAATAACTTAGATAATTTTTTAGCCAAAATTCAAAA
>DCKO01000028.1 GCA_002320665.1 Micavibrio sp. UBA1672 | reverse complement strand
TCGGCCTGAACCTCCACAGCGATAAAACCTATGCCTGCGTCGAAGGCCCGCGCCTTGGCACAAAGGCCGAAAGCTTCTTCTTGCGCGGCGCGGCAGGCTGTGACGTTGTCGGCATGACCAACGTGCCGGAGGCTTTCCTCGCCCGTGAAGCGCAAATGGGCTATGTGACCCTTGCGATTGCCACAGATTATGATTGCTGGCGCGAAGACCCAGACGAACACGTCAGCGTCGAAGCCGTCTTCGAGGTCTATTTCAAAAACATCGAAAAGATCAAAAAACTGGTGCTGAAAATCCTTGAAAACGGAATCTCCGAAACACCGGAGAACATCCGCACAGCCCTCAAAGGCGCAATCATGACCCCCGATGACCGCCTGAGCGCAGAACAAAAAGAATGGCTTGGGGTTTTGCGGAGTTAGAACAATGCCTTTAGTCCAATAACAGACTATAAAATTTGTGTTTTAATAAAGTTTGTGTTAATTTGCCTAAATAAAAAATATGGTAAAGAGTATCGGGTGTATTTAAATGGATTCAGGACGTAGAAAATTTCTAAAATTTGGACTGGCAACGGGTATAAGCACCGCTTTAGGAGCTGGCACAGGCTTACTTAAAAATGCTTTCGCCGATGAAAATCCTCTTGAAGGAATTGATTTTTCAAAAGTTAATTTGTCACCGGATCAAGTAAACAATATCAGCCAAATAATAAGAGAAGAAATAGCAAAAGACACCTTATCAAACAGTACTCTTAATGGTCTTATTTTAGGGACTGGCGTGGGGGTCGGAATGATTTTAACAGATAAAGATCCTGATACACCCGAGAATGATACC
Source organism: Micavibrio sp. UBA1672 (assembly GCA_002320665.1). Lineage (GTDB taxonomy): Bacteria > Pseudomonadota > Alphaproteobacteria > Micavibrionales > Micavibrionaceae > UBA1672. The sequence goes on along the minus strand of DCKO01000028.1, from coordinate 19,000 downwards.
ATCACGCCTTCTTAACGGATAATAATTTAACTAACTTCCATTTTAGGCGTACAAGCAACCCACGCAAACCCACTACTCCTCCAACCCTTCCAGAGCCTTGAAAATCTCCTCCAGCGGGGCACGGTTTTTATAATCCTCATCACGGAACATATAGGCAATCTTGCCGTCTCGCCCGATCACAAACGTCGCCGGAATCGGAAGTTCATAGCTCTCCAGCCCGTTAAACTCGGCCAAGGACTTATTCGTCTCGCTTTTAATCCACTCGTTAAAACCCTCATGATCTTCCTCAGGGATAACCCAGATCAGATCATACATGCGGGCTATATTATTCCCGTAATCGCTCAGCACTTCGAATTTTAAGCTATTACGCACCGCCGTATCATTGGCATTTTCCGGCTTTTCCGGTGAGACCGCGACAAGGCTGGCATTATACTTTTTAAACTTATCAAGGTTTTGCTGATATTCATAAAGTTGCTCATTGCAAATCGGACACCACCCCCCGCGATAGAAACTCAAGACCACCGGCCCATGTTCCAGAAGTTTCGAGAGCTTGCGCGGCTCGTTATAAGCATTGGGCAATACAAAATCCGGTGCATAGTCGCCAACGCACATTATTTTCGGATCATTGCCGCTCTCCGCCATCGGGCAAGCCAGTGCCTTCCCGCCAAACATAAAAGCCAGAATAAAGATGACAAGATAAATAGCGCGCATAAATTTCTCCTAAAAATTCGAATCTCGTGGAACCAAGCCTACCCCAGAAGCGTCCTAACATTAACCAAAAATTATATGGTTTTTCATATTATAATTTTACGGGTTACACAGAATTGAACGGTGAAAGATGCGCTTTAGGCGCATTTTTCTTTTAATCTTCCTCACCAAACTTAATCCCTTGAGCAAGCGGCAAAGCATTCCCGTAATTCACAGTCGACGTCATTCTCCGCATATACGCCTTCCAGCTATCAGAGCCGCTTTCGCGTCCGCCGCCTGTTTCCTTCTCCCCGCCAAAAGCGCCGCCAATTTCCGCGCCCGATGTCCCGATATTCACATTGGCAATACCGCAATCACTCCCCGCCTCGGACGTAAAGATTTCAGCCTCTTGAATATCCTTGGTGAAGATCGCAGAAGACAACCCCTGCGGCACAGAATTCTGCCGCTTAATCGCATCGACCAGCACTGTATATTTAAACACATATAGAATCGGCGCAAAGGTCTCTTCCTGCACATTCGATCCCCCCGGCATCTCCACTATCGCAGGCTTCACGTAAAACCCTTTCGGATATTTATCCGCCAAAGCGCGCCCGCCGCCAGTGACCTGCCCGCCATCCATATTGGCACGGTTCAGCGCATCCTCCATCGCCAGATAAGCCTGCTCGTCAATGAGTGGCCCCACCAAAGTTCGTTCCTCCAGCGGATTTCCAATCGACAAGTTTTCATACGCACCCTTTAGACGTACCACGAACTGATCGTATATGCTCTCATGCACAAAAATCCGGCGCGTTGTGGTACATCTTTGCCCACACGTTCCAACCGCCCCGAACAACACACCCTGAAACGCCAGATCAAGATCAGCGCTAGAGGCAATAATAATCGCATTATTCCCGCCAAGCTCCAAAATAGTCTTCCCGAAACGTTGCGCCACACGCGGGCCAACGGCTCTACCCATCGCCGTGCTGCCCGTCGCACTGATCAGCGGATAAGCCGTGTCATCTACCATGATCTCCCCGATATCCCGCTCCCCGATCATCACTTGCGAGAGATATTCCGGTGCATCATCCCCGAACTCTTCACAAGCCTGCTCGAACAGCTTTTGACAGGCCAGCGCAGTGAGCGGCGTTTTCTCGGATGGCTTCCACACCACACTATCCCCACACACCAGCGCCAGAGCCGCATTCCACGACCACACCGCAACTGGAAAATTAAACGCACTGATAATCCCGACTGGCCCGATTGGCTGCCAGATTTCCCGCATTTTATGCTCTGGCCGCTCCGAGGTAATCGTCAAGCCATAAAGCTGGCGACTAAGCCCCACCGCAAAGTCGCAAATATCAATCATCTCCTGCACTTCGCCCAAACCTTCTTGCAGGATTTTCCCGCATTCCAGCGTGACCAGCGCGCCCAGCGCATCCTTATTATCTCTCAAAATATTCCCGAAAATGCGCACCAATTCCCCGCGCCGCGGTGCAGGCACAGACCGCCAAACCTTAAATGCATCTACCGCATGCGCCGCCATCTGCTGGGCTTCTTCGGCTGTATGCTTTTTCACTCGCGCAATTTCCGCCCCGTCAATCGGCGAATAAACTGGCAAATCCCCGCCTTGCAAAACCTTCTTATCCAGCCCCAATGATTTGAAAATCTTTTTCGCGTTTTTCATCTTTCGCCTTCCCTGATAATGATCAAATACAGTATCATGGAAATAGAGTAATAAAAATCGCAGCATCATAAAAAGGCCAAAAATGTCCCGAAATTTCATACCCCCGCACGAAATCAGAACCCGTTTCTCCCGCGCCATGTCGGTCATGTACCGTGAGGAAGTGCCAGCCTATGGCACGCTACTCGACCTCGTGCGCGATGTGAACGATAAGGTACTCGCAGATGATCCTGCCTTAAAAAAGAAACTCTCAGAAAGTGATAATCTGGAGCGCATCTCGGAGGAACGCCACGGCGCGATTCGTATCGGAAAACCCGAAGAGCTTCAAACCATGTCGCGCCTTTTTGGCGTTATGGGCATGAAAGCCGTTGCCTATTACGATTTGACACAAGCAGGCGTTCCCGTCCACTCCACCGCCTTCCGCGCCATTGACGCCGAAGAGCTTTCCAAATCCCCGTTCCGCGTTTTCACTTCAATGCTGCGCACCGAGCTGATCACCGACCCTGATATGCGCGCTAAGTGCGAAGAAATACTGGAAAAACGAGACATCTTCGGCGATGAACTTCGCTTTCTGATCGAAAAGGCCGAAAAAGACGGCGGGCTAAGCGATGAAGACACGGACACCTTTATTATGGAAGCCACCAACGTCTTCAAATGGCACGAAGACGCCGTCGTCGATAAGGATTTCTATCTCAAACTCAAAGCCATTGACCCGCGCGCCGCCGATATTGTCTGCTTCAAAGGGCCGCATATTAATCACCTCACCCCTAGAACACTGGATATTGATGAGGTGCAGCGCCAAATGCCCCTGCACGGTATAAATCCTAAAAACGTGATCGAAGGCCCGCCGCCAAGCTGCCCTGTGTTGTTGCGTCAAACCTCCTTCAAGGCTCTAACCGAGCCTGTTAAATTCCACGGGGTTGAGGGCGAACACACCGCCCGCTTTGGTGAGATCGAACAGCGTAGCGCCGCCCTGCGCCCCGAAGGTCGAAGCCTTTATGATAAACTCCTGAACGAAGTGCGGGAGAAAATCAAACCAGCCCTTGATGGCTCGAACGCCGCCGAATATATGCAAGTTCTGGAAGAAACCTTTCAAGCCTTCCCCAGCACACATGAAGCTATGCGTGAACAAAACATCGCCTATTTCCAGTATTTTCTCACAGAAAAAGGGAAAAACCATCACGGTGCCGTCACACGCAATATCAACAACCTCATCCGTGACGGCCTCGTCGATTATATCCCAATCGTGTACGAGGATTTCCTACCCGTCAGCGCCGCCGGCATTTTCTCCTCCAACGCCTCGGACCATGACACAAAAGACCTCTTCAAAAGCTCCTCCCAAGAAGATTTCGAAAACGCCCTCGGCCACGAAGTCTTAAGCGAGTTTGATCTGTATGAAGCTATCGAAAAAGCCTCGATAGATAAGGTTCTGAGGTATTTTAAGTAATAAAGAGGCGGAAAAACCGCCTCTTTCTTCTCCTTTGTCATTCCGACTAAGCGAAGCGCATGGAGGAATCTTTTTAAGATCCCTCGACTTTGCTCGGGATGACATCGGATATTACCTTTTAAATGTCTTAGCAAGACGCACCAACTGAATAAACTCGGCGCGGTAGCCAAAGGGATCATCACCTTTCCCGATCTGCGCCATTTTGATGACATCATCCATCGTCAAATCACCGAGATTATTATCATGCTTCAAGATTTGACCAAAGCCCGCCACAGCCGAAGCAAACAGCGCCTCACGTTGCAAATCATTCACAGTCGTCGTCAGATCATACTTCGTATTCGTGAAGTCATAGACATCTGCGCCGCCGCCAACACCCACAGGCGTCGTGATCAGCTTGCTCTTGCTCTCGCTTGGCAACTTATAGCGCATCTTTAGATACGCATATTCCTGCGCATTGCCTTCTGGAATATCAGTCTCCGCCGCAGGTTTCTTAGCGCCATAACGAAGCGGATCAACACTCACAGCAGAACTTCCAACCGGAACAAACTCATAGATCGCCGTTACGGTGTGCCCTGCTCCGATATCGCCGGCATCCACCTTGTCATTATTGAAATCCTCACGCTTCAGAGCGCGTGTTTCATAACCGATCAAGCGATATTCGGCGACTGTATTCGGGTTGAACTCGACCTGGAACTTCACATCCTTGGCAATCGGGAAAAGCGAAGATGTCGCTTCCTCGACCAGAACTTTGCGCGCTTCATTAAGATTATCAATATACGCCGCAACGCCGTTTCCATTTTGCGCCAGAGCCTGCATAAGCTGATCATTCAGATTACCTGACCCAAAGCCCAGCACCGAAAGATACACGCCATTATCTCGTTTTTCCTCGATATACTCTTTCAAATCCTCGTGATTGCTCATCCCGACATTGAAATCACCATCGGTTGCCAAGATCACGCGGTTCACAGCCTCCTGATCGAAATTCTGCTCGGCGAGTTGATATGCCAGCTTAAGCCCAGCCGCACCAGCCGTTGACCCGCCAGCACCCAAACGATCCAGCGCATTAAATATCTTGCTGCGCTCGCGCACCTTTGTTGGCTCTAACACAGTTCCCGCCGATCCCGCATAAACCGCAATCGCCACCGTATCATCGGGATTTAGACTATCGAGCAACATCTTCATCGAAGATTTCACCAGCGGCAACTTATCCGGTGCGTTCATAGACCCCGACGTATCCAGCAAGAACACAAGATTGCTACGCGGCTTTTCATTGATCTCATAGCCTTTCACGCCAATATGCATCAGCTTTTTGCCTTCCGCCCAAGGGCTATCCATAATCACCACAGTCGGCTTGAACGGCGCGGCCTTATCGGTTGCATGAGGATAGGCATAATCAAAGTAATTCACCATTTCCTCAACACGCACCGCGTCACGATCCGGCAAACGCCCCATATTGAGCTGTTTACGCACAAAGCTGTAACTCGCCGTATCCACATCACTGGAGAATGTCGAAACAGGCTCTTCGGCAACCATTTTGAACGGGCTAGGCTTGGCCTCCTCAAATTTATCACGATTTTGATCCTGATAGACAGGCGGCATTATATCGGGCGCAGGCGCAATAACCTTCTCGGTTGATGGCTTATTAAAGAGCGGCGCCGAACGTCCTGCCACAGCATCACCTTCAGCAGCATTGTCCTTTGCACTACCAAACAAACTACCTAATAAACTACGTTGTGGTTTAGCAATGTTTTCAGCCACAGACTCATTGGCAACGGAAGCTTGCGCCACTTGTTCATCTTCCCCTAAAGGCGTAATGCTTATAATCTCTTGCCTCTGCGTCATTTTCTTTTCAGGACGCTCTTCCTGAATGCGGCGCCATTTATGCAAAGGTTCCTCCGCATCAGCCAAGTTACCTCTATCATCTTTACTTGGCACACCTTCTCCCGATTGCCTTGCAACCATTTCACGCTCTACACGCTCATCTTGAAGATTACGCCACCGTGTCAAAGGACCTTCTTCTCCTTGTGCTTCATCCGGCATTCTCAAACGCTCTTCCGGCGCTTCAATCGGCACAGGAATAGCACTCCCCCCTGTCTGAACTGCGCGCTCTAGAATTTCTTCATCCTTACCTTCAACGGCATAAGACTCTTCATCATAATCAGGCAAAATATTAGCCTCATTCGGATCTAATGCCTGCGGCATAGCACTTGTTCCGTACATCACTGCGCGCTCAAAATCCTCTTCACTCATATCCGCTGATTTAATAAAAGAAGGCGCAGCTTCATCTGTCTTAAATTCCACAGATTGCAACTGCGCTGCTTGCCCTCCTGCACCTTCCGGCATTTTGGTAATGTCATAAGTCTTTTGGGTCACAACCGTACCCACAACAAGGACAGCCGCCATAGACGCCAGAGCTGTTCCTGCTAAAAATGTATTACGTTGTTTCATTGGTGGTTTTCTCCTCTCATAAGCATTGGATTTGCCTATAAGACGAGCGAACAACGAATTTCCTTGGGAAGTTTTTTTATTTTTTTCAATTTCCTGCGCTTTAAACTCCGCCACAGCCAGATTAACCGCACGTTTGCGCGCATTATCATCGGCCTTCGGAGCAATATCTTCGGACAGAATTTCTTTTAGTTTTTTCTCATCCATGTTTCCGCTCCTTTCCGAATATTTCTGCCAATTTCTTACGCGCCTCATGGATTCGCCATGAAATCGTGCTTTCCTTTACCCCGCAGAGCTTAGCCGCCTCTTTATGCGATAGCCCCTGCGCCATCACCAGCAACAGCGATTCTTTCTCGACCTCGGGGAGTTTATGAACTTCTGCCCAGACCTGCGAGGCATACATATTCTCCTCGGCATTATCCTTGGCGGGCATAGTCTCCAAAACCTGCTCCCCGCCATGATCATGCCGCCCTTGTGCCTTTACCCAGTCTTTGGCGGTGTTAATCACAAGGCGGTAAAGCCAACTCGTAAAAGCCGAATCGCCTTTATAGCTTCCAATCCCGCGTGCCAGCTTGATACACGATTCTTGCGTAATATCCTCTGCATCCCTTTGATTTCCACACCATTTAAATGCCATCTTGAACATCGCCTCATAATATATATTCACCAATGCCTCGAAAGCATCAGCATTCCCGCTTTGTGCGCGTTTAATCAGGTCTTGCGTTTCTGCCTCGGGCATATAATCTTCTTTACCACTATTGAAACTGTGCACCAGTTTACAAAGATAAGACGACACGAACAGATAAAATCTTGGAATTTTTTTTATTTTTCCAGATTTTCTCTGATATTTGTCTAAAAACTCTGATACAGCTTCTATGATGAACACGATTTCCATGACAGAAAGCGATACAAAATTAGCCCCGTGGCTTCTAATGGGCACGACAGCTCTAATGATTCTGTTCTCCCTTGAATTCCCCAGAATTCTAGGCTGGTTTCCATTTTTGATCGGCATTGGTGCTCTTATTTACTGCCACATTGGCCAACAAGAGACACCAAAAATTCCCAAAACACTGGGCCTGAGCTTACTTGCGATCATTACACTCGCCACAGCCAGCATCTTTTGGTCGAATTTCGCGCCGGAGCTATATGATAAAGTCCTCAAAATTGCCGGTATATTTATTGGCGGCCTTATCCTATATGCCAGCTTCTCAACGCTTAAGCTTGAAAACCACCCTGCCTTGCTACTTTTACCACTAGCCACAGGCGCAACCATGTTTTTATGTATTCTAGAGCTTAGCTTTGATCTGCAACTCTACCGCCTGAGCCATGATGCCATAGGAAACCGAGACACAAATACATCGGTCATGAATCGCGGTATCGTCTTTATGGTTTTACTATTCTTCCCTATGCTTCGAATTATCCAAAGTTCCGCATTAGAAGCAAAACAAAAGAACCAAGCCACAATGATCTATTGGATTTTAGCACTATCCATGCTGGCCCTTACACAAAGCCAGTCCGCGCAACTTGCTTTTATTATGGGCATTATCACGTATTATGGTCTGCCCTATAAACACAAAATAACCTATAAAGTTCTAGCCGCCTTAATCACCATCGCCATTATCACAGCGCCTCTAATTGTCAAAATTATGTTCAATGCTGTTGTTGTTGATATTAATACCCTGCCATGGATAAAAGAAGGCTACGCAGCAGAACGATTGGAGATATGGAACTTTGTCACCAGCTATGCGCTGAACAACCCTATCAATGGTCACGGTATCTTGGCGACAAGATATATTGATGACTTTAACGCCGGAGAACTTTTCTACAAAGGAACATCTGTCCTTCATCCCCATAACTTTGCCGTTCAAATATGGATAGAGTTTGGTGCTATTGGAACTATACTGGGGTCCATACTTGTTGCTGTATTTTTAAACAAGACCAGAAAAGAAAATCCAGAGAATTCACGACTAATACTTACAGTTTTTATTTCAACACTCAGTGTCATGGCCGTCGGATATGGCATGTGGCAAAGCTGGTGGATTGGAATGCTATTTTTTATAGCATCTCTTCTTGCTATTCTAAGGCCAGCATCATCAAATCAGGCATCAAAGTAACAAAATTATGTAAATATTTATGCACTATTATGCACTATTATGCACATTTTATGCATTCCATAATATTAAGCAAAATAAATACAAAACAAATACTTAATTCATTTTTATATCTATTTAATAATTTTTTAAAAAAAATTTGCAATGCACAAAAAAAAAGCGTATGTTCCTACTCGTATCCAGTTTTAATAAGAGCAAAGAATTGCCGTATTACTGGAACAGGGAGAAGGAAAAATTTAAGACTGAGTGTGTAAGTCCGCCCATTTTTCTTTCCATAATATTAACTTTTATAGATTATTCTTCACGATACACTTAAATGTTTATTCGTGGGGGAAAGTAGAGTGAACAAAGTGGGATTGGTAACAGCGTTACAAAATTTTGGACAATGGGCGGATGGCTTTCCGGAAGTTCCGTCATTCGACGATATGTCGCATAATGACAAAATCCAAAGTGCCATTGATTCTGCCAGAACTCATGTACAAGACCTATTTAAATCCAGAGCAACAGGACAAGAGCTTGAGCTGGATAACGAATCCGAATTAACTGCATCAGCCAATGATGATATGTGGGATCAGCCCTATTACGAAGAAGATGGCGTCGACAGGAACGGTCTGGAAGAACACCATAATCCTCTTCTGGCCGGCATGCCTGATCTGGAGCACACAACTGAAAAACGGGACTACGTCCAAAACGTTGTTCATAATTATGCCGTTGAGACTTTAGCAACACCGCCTGAGTTATACGAATCCGGTGGACATGATGATCAAGACATCGTTGCAAAAGGTGGGCACATAAAAGGCAGCAACGCCACTCAGGGTGGCCTTGATATCATCCAGCAGAAAAGAGCTAATAAAGACTTTAGTGCAATTATCCTGAATGAGGATATCAGAGCTCGGGAACGTGATATTACAAGACAATTATTGGAATCAATCAAGGAAGCCCGTGAATTTCTTGCTAACTTGACAGATGAAGACCTTGATACAAATAATACAAGCGCTTCCAGCGTAGAAAACAGAAAGAAGCTTAGAGAGTACCTCAAACTTCACGGTATGGACCTTGATGACTACATCAATGAAGACGGCACTATTGATCGCGAACGACTTGATGAGGACTTAAAAGCAAAGGATCGGGAATATAGAGCAGAAAGCACTAATGCCAATAAAAATGTTTTTATGTTAGCCCAAACTCAAGCAGCAGACATTGATACAACCAATTTATTGGGCGCCCCCATAGCACAAAATGCGTTTAGCCGAGCATGCGCAGAAACAGATGAAACTTGCAGCCCTTCTTATGAAATAGATGAAAGAACTCCAGAAGAAGCAACAAATGAAATTCTAGCCTCTATGGGTTTTGCACCAGTATCACATAATAATTCATTAGAAAATGATGCCTTTGCATCAGTTACGCCCCCATCATCAGATGACGGGTTTGCCTCCACATCATACACCTCGGCAGATGATGGCTTCAGTTCTGCTTCAACTAGCAATTCAGACAATAACGAATTTGCTTCCGCATCATACGCATCTACAGATGATGGTTTTTCTTCTGTAACCGCCAGCGAGTCAGATAATGATGGATTTGCTTCAATCTCAACCATTACCGAAGGTGAAGAGTTTGCATCTTTCTCAAGCCTATCAGACGACACATATAACAGCGTAGCCGAAGCTATTGAAGCCACTGAACAGCCGGAAGAATCGTCATTACTTCCTCCTGGTGAATGGAAAACGATGGAAATTAGCAGTGCATTCCAAGAACGCAGCCTTGTGGCTGAAACTGCACAACCTGCAAATCAGCCCATCTACGGCGGACAAGATAACGCAGATATTATAGCCTTGCCAAAGATTGCATAAGAATTTAACCGTATTGATAAAACCAACACTATTATCATCACTAAAATTGAGAATTTATACTATCAGAGAGTACTAGGAACCAGAGAGTCTTCAACCTCAGTCTGAGCAGAAGAGGTACCAGACTTACCGCTATCAGAGCCCCCCCCATCCCCGGCTGTTTCGATACCCTGAACATTTTGTGCTGAATTTTGTTCTTCTAGTCCCTGCTGAACATATGCCGCATATTCTGCGTTATTCATATGAGTTAAGCCCTCTCGCCACACATGCTCAACCTTACGCAACACCTCATCATCATCAACATATATACCGGTCGCCAATGTTACGCTCTTTAGCATCTCATCAAAATTAAAACCACTACCATCCGTAGAAAGCAACGTATTATTCAAATCACCGAAACGAGTTCCCCTTACATAAAGAATTATACCATTCTCTTTTTGGGCTTCAGATAACAACTTCCACTCTTTACCACTCGGAATAATTTTAAAAACACCTGATATAAATGGTGCAGTCTTACCTGCATTGAATTTCTTATGAAAATTTATTGTATCTTGCAACCTTTCAGTAAAATCCGTTAATCGTTTGTTGGGTCTCATAACACTAACATCTATAACCCCAACATAAACACCAGTTTCCCCTTTTTGGATAGCCAGCCTTTGAATATAATCATCCAGCGTTGTTATATTTGGAACTACAGGCTTTCCAGCTGCTGTAGGAGGACGATGCCTTTGGGATAAACGCCAATATTCATCAGGCAATCCCTGATGAACAATTGAAGTACGTATTTGTCTGTCAATTTCGTCGTTACTGGGGTCTTTGTCCCCTTTATCATCAAGTATTACTTCTCTGTAAATAACTTGAGGATTTGGATTCTGCTTTACAGCCTCTGCAACACCCTTCATAGCAACCCAATGTTCATCCTTAATATTCAACGGATTGGGATTCAATTCAACCTTGTCGGGAGTCTGTTCTGATATTTCTGTAGGGTTTGAACTCGCATTTACACTACTATCTTGCGCATAGACCAAATTTCCAAGAGTTGTTGTCGCCGCCAAGGCCGTAGTAAATGCTACCTTTATCTGATGTTTTCTAATCGCGTCACCGATGTCCTTCAAAGACATAATACCACCTAATTTATCTGTTCATCCGCAAATTATTATTACCCGTTTTACGGATTTATAACGTTTTGCATAAAATTATGCAAATTAAAAATCAAAAAAACAGCCAAAACCAGAACTATTTTCACAACTTTAGTTATTTATTATAGCAGCCAATCGTTATCATATTCGCCGCATAAGCTGCTGTTTCATAGGACCCGCCCGCCATATCATAAATTTTATGGATCAAAAATTCATCAGCATTCTCAATTTTTTCAAATGGCGTACCCTCAAAGTCAAGCTTGTTTTGCGCATACTTATTCAACAAGCTTTCCTTATTACGTCGACCTTTCACACCCTTAACAATATCCACGGCAAACTCTGTAATATCAACACATTTCTCATGCAACTCCAAGGTATCCTTAGAGCTCTTAGTATCTTTCTTCTTCTCAGCTCCCTTTATGCAATCAATGTAACCTTCCATATTACCCATCAACGCATCAGCCATGTCTTTATTTTTCAATTGATTATAAACATCTTCAAAAAGCGGGGTAAACATGGCAGCCTGTGATGAAACCTGTTCGATTGTATTTCCTTTATTATACATCCCAACAGCCATACTGAAAAACGAAGCTTTGCGCCCACATCCACTTGGTGTTTTAGGAAATGCAGCCTTAACAAGGTCGATTTCCTCAAAACCACGAATACCTTTAAACCCCTCACCACCAGCCAGATTCAGTACATTATTACCATCTTGTGCTGCAAGCTCCTTACTATCGGCAAATAATATGCCCACAGCCACTGCAAACAAAACAAGTGCAAAAAATGGAATAACATAAACGCGCATATATATTTAATCTTCGCTAATTTATTAACAACATTAATATATTACACATCTTGGAGAAAAAATAACAGCTTTTGGAGTGTTTTTCTTAAATAAATGACGCTTATTCCCAAAACACATCTATAGACGAGGCCACAAACTCGGGGTTCAGGTAATTTTCCCTTATGCCCTGCCCATAACAAAATATATTTTGCTCAAGGTCACGCACAGCCCCTCCAGCAGCGCGCAACACCGCATCTCCAGCAGCCGTATCCCACTCACATGTTTTACCCAAACGAGGATATAAATCAGCCTTTCCTGCCGCGATATGGCATATTTTCAAAGAGCTGGACATATGCAAAATCTTGGCAACTTTAAAATTCTGCAAAAACTTCTCCATTCTTTCATTATTCGCAAAATGTTTACTGGAAAACACCACCAGCCCCTCTTTGGGCATCGAGCGCACACGAATTTTCTTTTCTTTATCAGTGTCTTCCAGATAGCGAAAAGCCTGTCCTTCTCCGTTTTCTTCTGTAAATCCATAATAAAGCTCCCCTTTTTCGGGAGCATAAACCACACCAAGAACAGGCACTTTATTGTGAATCAACGCAATATTCACCGTATAATTCTCACCACCACTTATGAATTCCCGCGTCCCATCCAGCGCATCTACTAGCCAGAAATATTCACTGGAATTTGTATCAACAGCCCCTTGCGCAGCCACTTTCTCTTCCCCGATAAAAGGAATATCAGGCAAGATTTCATACATTTTTTTTTCAATGAGTTTTTCGGCTTCTTCATCCGCACGTGTGACAGGCGAGCCATCCGTTTTGGCAGACGTCTCATTCTCCCTTAAACCATCAGCATATTCCAAAATAAGCTCTCCTGCCTCCACAGCTACACGCTTCACAATATTGCAAAGTGCCGCGCGGTGAGAAAGTAGCTTAGAGGACATAGTCTAAAATTTGTTCCTTGGAAGTAACATCATCAGATAAATCACCATTGGCAATTTGTGCTTCAATGTACTCTACAAGCTGCTGAACACAAAAATCAATGTCATTATTTTGCGTATCGATCATAAGCTCTGGATTAGCTGGCGTTTCATATGGAGCGTCAATACCGGTAAAGCCTTTGATCTTGCCATCTCTGGCTTTTTTATAAACGCCCTTTTGATCACGCTTTTCACAAGACTCAAGATCTGCCGACAGATAAATCTCGTTATAAAGATTTTCTACGCGATCCCGAACACGGCGACGATCCGCACGATAAGGCGAAATCACAGATACAATAACAACATTTCCAGCCTCTGCCATCATCTGGGCTACGTGACCTGTACGGCGAATATTTTCTGCACGATCTTCCGGCGAAAAACCCAAATCCTTATTAATACCAACGCGTAAATTATCACCATCAATTACACTGACGCGAATACCTTTATCAAACAGGATTTTTTCTGCCGCCATAGCCAAGGTTGTTTTCCCCGAAGCAGACAACCCCGTCAGCCAGAAGATACCGCCTCTATGACCATTTTTTTGCGCGCGCATTCTCGCAGTAATAATATGATCTACCGCCTCGACGTTATCAGCCTTCGGCGCATCACGGCGTTGATCGGCATAGCCCTCCATACTAATCGCTCCACCACCAACAATGTCGTAATTTTCATACAGAACAAAGCGACCAGTTTTAGAATTATCCGTATAAGGATCAATAGGAAGCTGATCACGGGCACGAAGCGTCACCTCAGCCACAGCATTACGTACAACTTCTCCGGTTTGCGTATCATCGGAAAGATCTTGTGTATCAATCACCTTATCAATCGACTGGACAGAGACCATTGCTTCATGTGTCCCATAACGCACCTTATAGGTATTCCCTACCTTCAAAGGCTTATGCGCCAGCCAGAAAAGGCTTGCCCGAAACACATTAGAAAGCATCGGAGGATTCTCAACATGAGATCCAATATGACCACGCTCAATGAATAAGCGCTGATCCAGCGTAATCCCGATAGACTCACCCGGTTTGGCTTCAACCTTATCGGGGTTTTCCGGCCAAACTTCGATAGATTCGACAGTTGCTGTCTCATCACCGGGGCTAAAGCGTAAGGTATCCCCTTTACGCAAAACACCCGTTTCCACACGACCAACGATAACGCGACGCTCATTAAAGCGGTAAACATCTTGCACTGGAAAACGTAACGGCAAAGAAACCGGAGATGGCGCAATCTCGAAACTATCCAGAACTTTGATCAGAGAATGCCCCTCATACCAATCCATATGGTCACCACGTTCCGAGATCATATCGCCTTCACGCGCGGAAATCGGCACAATAAAACGCGGGGTGATATTAAGTGAGCCAAGATAGTCCTTAACCTCGCGCACAACCTTATCATAGGCTTCAGGCGCATAACCCAGCATATCCATTTTGTTGATCACCACCGCAATCTGCTGTAATCCCAAAAGATGCAAAAGATAAGCATGACGACGTGTTTGTTCCTGCACACCTTCTGTACCATCAACCACAAGAATAGCCGCATCCGCCGCAGCCGCCCCTGAAATCATATTCTTCAGAAACTCTCTATGCCCCGGCGCATCAATAATCACATAATCGCGCTCTTCGGTAGAAAACCAGATTTGCGTTGAATCGATCGTAACCGCCTGATCACGCTCGGCCTGAAAAGAATCAAGCACAAATGACCACTCCAGCGCATCCGTTCCGCGGCGCTCGCAAATCCCCTTAAGCTCTTCATATTTACCCTCTGGCAAAGAATCCGTATCATAAAGTAAACGCCCGATCAGCGTAGATTTCCCATGATCCACATGCCCTACAATCACAACTTTAAGCGGATGCTTGGCATTTTGCTTTTTTCTGGCTTTCACTGGCGCCGTTTCCAATACTTCAATTTTCTTTTGCTGATTATTTTGTGTCATCTTAATACACCCAATTATTTAATGTGTTCTTTGTTTATAACTGTCCATCAATGGCTTCTTGCAAACGCGCACAAATTTCCTGACTTGCACCGCAAAACATCGTCACGCTTTTAAACGTTTTTTGCCCCTGCTTGACTATTTCCTTACATAAAATAGTGGGATAGGCTTCAAAATTGCTCTTCGCCAAAATAAAAGTACGACCGGATTCATAATCCTCATAATATTCATAAAGCTCATCTTCATCTATCATAGGCATATAAAGATCATTTGTAATTTCCCGATAAGCCAGAGCCAAACTGCCAAAATGACGATCACATAGCTCAAAAGGCCCATTTGGCACCTCAGCACGCTCTTCTGCGGAAAGGCCCGGAAAGAAAGGTATTGGCTCTTGCGCTTGGACAGGCACGGAAAAAACTAACACACTCAAAAATAGAGCAAATATAAATCTGGACATTACATATACCCCGCAGCCCTTAGCTTCTCAAAGCTATCTTCGGTTTCGCTATCCATTGCACGACCCGCGCGCTCGGATGTATTGGTCGTCTCAAGCTCTTCAATAATTTCTTCAATGGAAGATGCAGGACTTTCCACCGGAAACGTCAAATTCTTTTCACCCAAGGAACGGTAACGCATCATCTTGCCCGTCTCGGGGTCTTTACGCGCCAGATAAAGCGGACAAAACGGGATACCTTCACGCTGGTGATAGCGCCAGATATCAATTTCCGTCCAGTGCAAAATCGGATGGATACGCAAATGCGCGCCTTTGGACTCATCATGAGGAAATTCGGTTTTATATTGATCCCAAAACTCCGGTGGCTGATCTTTGAAATCCCACTCCCCGTCAATTGTACGCGGTGAAAACACACGTTCCTTAGCGCGCAAGCCCTGCTCGTCACGGCGAATCCCACCAGTAATCCCTTTAAAACCATATTCACGCATCAAGGTTTTCAACCCCTCCGTCTTGCGCATAGCCGAACGTGTCTTTGGCGGCAAAGTCTGGTCCATTTCTTCTTCCGGCGGACATTGCCAGTTCACACAATCCAGATCCCATTCCTTAATCAAATGATCACGGAATGCATAAACCTCATCCATCTCCATACCAGTATCAAGCAAACACACAGGAAAAGGCACGCGCCCTAAAAAAGCCTTACGCACCATCCACAGCATAGCTGTTGAATCCTTACCAATTGACCACATCATCCCCATCGGCGTGAGGCGATTATAAGCCTCTCTCAGGATATAAATGCTTTTTGCTTCCAACTCGTCCAGATATTTATACATGCCCATTTCCTAAATATACATTTTTTTTATGTTATTTTTGACTATTTTTCAAAAACAGAAATACACAGAGACAGCTATGTATTGCAAGCAGTTTTTTCAAAAACAGAAATTTTTTACAAAAAATACAAATAAAAAATGTATATTAAAAGCTACTGTGCCGCCACAGCCTCCTCTTCACTATCTTCAGGCAAAACATCATCCCGCCCGATAGAGAAGTAACGAAAACCATCCATTTCGGTCATTTTATAAATATTGCGTAAGTCAATGAGCGTATTGCCCTTCATCACCCCCTTAATCCGGTCCAGATCAAGGGCGCGGAACTGATTCCACTCAGTGATAATCACAACGGCATCCGCATCACTCACAGTCTCATAAGAATCCTTACACCATATCACGCCATCAATCAGCTCCTTAGCCACTTCCATCGCCTCGGGATCATAAGCCGATATCTGCGCCCCTGCTTGCTGAAGGACAGGAATAATGGTCAAAGCCGGAGAATCGCGCATATCATCTGTATTCGGCTTGAACGCCACGCCCAGCACAGCAATCTTCTTACCGCGCACATCATCATTCATAGCGGCAATAACCTTATCCGCCATGCGCGCCTTACGATCCTCATTCGCGGCAATCACGGTTTCAACAATGCGTTGCGGCGCTGCATATTTCTGACCTGCACGAACGAGAGCCTGCGTATCTTTAGGAAAACATGACCCGCCATAACCCGGCCCGGCATGCAGAAATTTAGAACCAATACGCCCGTCCATACCAATACCCTTAGCCACTTGCTGGACATCCGCCCCAACCTTCTCACACAAATCGGCAATTTCATTGATAAAGGTAATCTTCGTTGCCAGAAAAGCATTCGCCGCATATTTGATAACTTCGGCAGTTTCACGGCGAGAAAACAAGATCGGAGTTTCATTGAGGTATAAAGGCCTATAAACCTCCCGCATAACGTCCTGCGCCCGCGGAGAAGATGTCCCCACAACCACACGATCAGGGCGCATAAAGTCATCAATAGCCGCACCTTCACGCAAAAACTCAGGATTCGAGGCCACATCAAAATCAGCCGCCGGATTCGTTTCACGGATAATCTGCTCCACCTCACGAGCAGTCCCAACAGGCACAGTAGATTTATTTACAACCACTGTATAACCACCTAGATTTTCAGCAATCTCTTTAGCCGCACCATGCACAAATGACAAATCTGCATCCCTACAGTAACGACGAGATGGCGTCCCCACAGCAATAAACACCGCCTGCGAATTCTTAACAGCCTCAGCCGTATCCAGTGTAAAAGAAATACGCCCCGCCTCGATCTGGCGCTTCAACAAAGCCTCTAATCCCGGCTCGTATATCGGAATTTCACCTTTTTTGAGCTTTTCGATTTTTTGCTCATCCTTATCAACACATATCACCGTGTGACCGAATTCCGCAAAACATGTTCCCGAAACCAGCCCAACATATCCAGTCCCAATCATTCCTATACGCACGATATTTCTCCTGTTTTCAAACCGTTCCAATATTGCCGCAAGGTTAAAACATTCCCCCTGATTTGAAAAGCATAGAAATAGCCCCTTAGATGTAAAAACAGCAATGACCGCAAAACTTGGCGCATATTAAGCATTGTTTAAGAAAAACCATTGTCAAATGATAAGAATAATGCATATGATCTTTGTGCATATTTTCATGCAACCAACGGAAATTCGAGAGAGTAAGAATGGCTAAAGCAACAAAAGAAACAGAAAAAGACATCACAAATAAAGATATTGAGGCTGGCAACCCCGATCAGGCAAAGCCTTTATTTTATAAAAATCCTATGCCTTTGGATGCCAAGAAACACAAAGACCTCTCACTGATTAAAAATTTCAGTCTCGAATTCGCAAAAACAGTAAACGCTGTACCAATTAACCTGATTGAAATGTCACAAGCCGCACATTTTTACCCTATTACATTTACGCCCGATGAGTCAGCAACACCAGTGGCTATCTTGGGTATGCGCGATAAAGAAAACCTGTTTATGACAGATGACCTTTTATGGCTGCAAAATACATATGTCCCTGCTTATGTACGCAGATACCCGTTTATCTTTTCAGAAATGCCCGGCAGTGAGCAACTAACACTTTGTTTTGATAACTCCCCCGAGGTTATTGAAGAAAAAGGTGAGCAGAGATTCTTCACAGAAGACGGAAAACCAAGCCAGCTTGCACAACAAGCCCTTGAGTTCTGCAAGTCTTATCATGCAGCAGCACAGCAAACTATTCCGTTCAGCAAAGCCCTCCTTGAGCATGACTTACTTATTGAGCGCGAAGCTCAGGTCAGCATTACAGGCGGACGCAAAATCAATTATTCAGGCTTCCGTATTATTGATCAAAAGAAATTCAATGAACTGGATGATAAAGTTATTTTAGAATTCCGCAAAAAAGGCTGGCTACCATTCATCTATGCGCATTTATTCTCTGAATTCCAGTGGAATAAACTGACGACTCTTTTGAATGAAAAAATTGCAAAAGAATCAAAATAGACCAACTCGCAAATCCTTACCCAATGCAAGGATTTGCTTTTTACAAACCGCAAAAATCTGTTCATAAACAATGAATTGTGGATATGTGTTTGCAAACTCATCTTTCAATCTTGTTGCCACAAATAATGAC
>DCKO01000012.1:4705-5238 GCA_002320665.1 Micavibrio sp. UBA1672 | reverse complement strand
TGATATGTGCAGCTTTAAATAATTCATGAAACCGCACCTGAATAAAGATACCCGCAAAAACGCCCAATATTGCAATATATTCCCAAAAGTTTAAGGACTCGGAAAATACCATAAAAGACAAAAACACTACCATAATGGCTTTCATACCCTGCAAAACCGGAACAGCCAGAGAAAAATCTGAACGTTTATAGCCATAGGATAGAAAAATACTAACCAATACGTATAAAAAGCTCGCAAGAAATAAAAATTTCCATGCTTCAAAACTGGGAAAAGGAACAAACGGAATAAAAAACAGCGCAACAATGATATAAACAACATTCATACCCGCAAATTGCACAACCTTATTGTCCGATAACTTAATAGCCATGTTGTAAAAGGCATGAAAAAATGCGCCAATGACCAAGATAAGAAAAGCGTAAATATCCATCGCGTCTGGATTTATCCTTTAATTTTTGCTATTTGTGGTTTCTTTATACACATATTTAAAGCACCATAAAGATGCTGATCAGCTTTTTATTTTTCTTCTTCTTATT
>DCKO01000012.1:3233-4403 GCA_002320665.1 Micavibrio sp. UBA1672 | reverse complement strand
CTTTTTATTTTTCTTCTTCTTATTCACTGGTATAGGCATGGCCTCTTCTCTGTGGCGTAAGAACACCATCGAGGATTACTTCCTCGCAAGCCGCAATGTGCCGGCATGGCTGGTGGCTTTATCCTTTGGTGCAACAATCTCCAGCGGTGCAACCTTTATAGGTTTTGCGGGCCTCGCTTATCATTCCGGCCTTCTGGCTGTTGTTTCCGTTTCGGCTTTGACCATTGGCGATTATGTCGGCTGGCGCATCGCAGGAGATAAAATCCGCAAAAAAGCTCAAGAACGTGAAGCACACACCTACCCATCTTTAATCGGCAAGCTTGGCTCAAAAGATCATCCTTATGTCACTTTGATTGCCGCCATTCTGACTATCATTTTCCTTGGCACTTATTGCTCAGCGCAGCTAGTCGCAGGCGGAAAAATCGGGCAAGCCCTGTTCGGCTGGAACTTCAATTATTTCGTTATTATCGGCGCTTTAGTCCTGCTGGCTTATTGCTGGTCCGGTGGCATACGCGCCTCAATCTGGACCGATGCTGTGCAAGCCATCATGATTTTGATCTCACTCGTAGTTCTGATTATTGCAGGCCTACAGGAAATTGGCGGCTTTGGAACGATGTGGCAAACTCTCACCGCACATGATCCAAACCTGACCAACCCGATCCAATTTGCCTTTATTCCTGCGATTATTGGCTGGTTCGCTTTTGGTGTGGCTATACTGGGCCAGCCCCAACTTATGGTCCGGCATATGGTCGCACGCGATGAAAAAGACATTATAACTGCCCGCCGCATTTACTTCGCATGGCGCTGGACAGTTTTAGGGATGGCCTGCTTGAGTGGCATGATCGCCCGCGTGATGATCCCTGCCGGAGATAGTTTTGACCCCGAGCTTTCTATTCCAGCCCTTTGGCAAGATTTACTCTCACCAGTCTTCGTTGGTTTTCTGCTTGCCGGATTATTTTCCGCGACAATGTCCACAGCAGACTCCCTCCTGCTTTCCGCTTCATCCGCCCTAACACAACACGTCATCCCCAAATGGAGAGACTCATATATGCTGGCACGATTAGGAACAGTCTTTGTCATCATTGTAACCATCAGCATCGCCATGGTTGCTGATCGTGGCGTATTAAAACTCGTCATTGTAGCTTGGAATTGCCTAGGCGCCGCACTTGT
>DCKO01000012.1:0-2901 GCA_002320665.1 Micavibrio sp. UBA1672 | reverse complement strand
CCCCTGATCCTCGTACAACTTTTCGGCCAAGCTGTCACTCAAAGAACCGCCATAACCATGATGCTCACAGGCCTCGCAACAGCTCTATTCTGGCGCTACGGGCTAGACTGGAGCAAAGAGCTTATGGATATTATCCCCGGTATGACTATTGGCTTTGTCATTTTTGGCATCTCGAAACTCACAAAACGCAAGAGAAACCATGCCACCGCAGAATAAAGACTTCGCTCCATCTTTTGATAAAAACCTCTGGGTTAAAATCCTTATCGGGATGGTACTTGGTGTCATTACAGGTCTGGTGCTCTCAGAACACGGCATGCAAGTCGTAAAACCCGATCTAGCCAGCATGCTAGCCTCATGGATTAAACTTCCTGGCATCTTCTTTCTTGGCCTTATTCAGATGGTGGTTATACCGCTTATTCTATGCTCTATCATCCTTGGCATCACCCAAAGCAAGGACTTAGGGTTTCTAAAGAAAATTGGTCTGCGCGCTGTTTTGTACTTTGTCCTGACCACCTTTGTTTCGATTTCCATCGGCATGGCTCTGGTCCACATCATCAAGCCGGGCACATATATTGATCCTGAATTGGTCAAAGGCTTTCAAGAGCAAAGCTTGCAAAATGAAACATCCGAAGGCACGCGCACATTTGATGACCTAACCATCCCGAAGCGCATAGAAAATATGCTTCCCACCAATATCCCGAGCGCTGTTGTCGAAAAGAATTTGCTACAAATTGTCATCGCCTCAATGGTTTTTGGCATCGCCCTGCTGATGATACCAGCCATCAACGCGAAACCGATTCTGGATTTATGTACATCAGGGCAAATGCTCTCCATGACTGTCATCGGCTGGGCTATGGCAATTGCACCTTATGCTGTTTTCGGTCTTTTATGCAACATCACCATAAAGCTTGGCTTTGATGCACTGGCAGGTATGGGCATGTATATGCTTACCGTGATACTCGGCTTATTATGTATGATGCTGATCTATGTCCTGCTCGCCGCCATCATCGGAAGAATAAACCCGCTCGCATTTATCAAGGCCATTAAGGAAACACAGCTTTTGGCTTTCTCGACCTCTTCTTCCGCCGCCACAATGCCATTCACTTTGTCTTGCGCAGAAGAAAAGCTCGGCGTTGATCCAAAAGTTAGCCGCTTTATGGTACCACTCGGCGCGACTATCAATATGGATGGCACAGCCCTCTATCAAACTGTTGCCGCTGTTTTTCTAGTGCAAGTCTTTGGCACCATGTCTGGCGTTGAACTCACAACCACTGAACTGATCCTGTTGATGATCACAACCGTTGGCGCCTCTATCGGCACACCTGCCACGCCGGGCGTGGGCATAGTTGTGCTGGCAACTATCTTGACCGGTATTGGCCTGAACCCACTTGCCATAGGGTTTATTCTAGGCGTTGATCGTATTCTGGATATGTGCCGCACCACAATCAATGTTACCGGCGACCTGACCGCCAGTGTGGTGATGAATAAGTTGATGAAGTAATTTTTACACTAAAATGTTTTAAGGCTTACTACTCTCGATACGTTAGCCTCTCCTGACATCGTTACCTCCTCCAAACTGGGACCACCAAGTTCAATAATCCATGCAGCCTTAGGAATTACATCATCCAATGCACTCGATAAAATAGAAAAAACCCTGCCTTTATCCTCATTAACAGTCTTTACAACAATATCGGCATTTTCAGATAAATCTGAAAGTGGTTTATATCCCAGAGATCTTACAGATTCGATAGCATTTGCTATCATCATGCTTTCCGTTTCACTTAAATCTTTTGCAGCAACTACATTCTCCATAGCAGTCAAAAGAAAAGCAGGGTTATAAACCGAACCAAAAAGATAAGCATTAAACTCATTATCATCAATAACAGCGCTTTCAATCCTCTTATCAAGCTCTTTACCTAAATCATTCTCAGTACCAATATTAAGTTTAGTCATTAATTCTTGCCTCTCAGTCAAAGGTAATTTTTTAATTCCCGCTTCCAGCCTAGAACTAAAATCATCAACAATACCTTTTAACAAATTCTGATATTCCGTGCGCCCAGTTATGCCGGCATTCTTTTCTGAAATTAAATCAGACATTTTTTCACTTAAACCACGATAAGCCTCCACTAAATCATCAAAATCAAGGACTTCTTTAGTTCTTTCATAATGCCTAATTGCTAAAGACACATCATGATCCTTTCCCATTACCGCTCCCAACGGATTGACCTGTTCTAATATCACACCTTCATTTAATGCATTCAAAGCTCTGATATTCAAAAAGGCCTCAGCTATCTCGTTACCACCGTCTTGCCCTCTAAAAAATTGAATTTTAGCATATTCACCATCACTCTCCAGATCCTGACGCACACGCACATCAAAGTTATCAATTTTTGCACCTTTGGTTCTTACCTGCGTAATATGTTCTGCCTCGTGCACAAGCCCACCTAAGAAAGCAATTTCAGGCGTAAGAGAAGAAGGAAGAGATGGCTGAAACCCTGTTGCCATACTTAATAGACCCTGCCCTACACTATAAACAGAATCAAGGTTAATTGTTTGACCATCACTCTCGGCATGTCCAGCCCCTGCCGGATCATCACTATAAACCAACTCAACATTATCCTCCAAAAGCTCATGAGCTATTTTCTCAAACTCAGCCTTTTGATTGTCATCAAGAACTACTTCTCGGGAATAATTTTCAACACAACTAACATCTGCACCACCAGAATATTTCTTGTACCAAATTGCTGCAGTCGGTGAATCAATATTTACATTAACGTTAAATGAAAAACGATTCTCTGACATTACCCTTAACTATCACCTAAATATTTTTTATTATTAACAACAATATAAATTTACCATAAACCAGATAAACTTACAAAATAAAACAAATTTAAAATATAA
>DCKO01000118.1 GCA_002320665.1 Micavibrio sp. UBA1672 | reverse complement strand
TTCCTTAATCCGTCCAAAATTGACATGGGCCGTAATATCAGAATTACCCACATCATCAAATAATCCGACTTTTTGATGATCTTTTAAAACCTGTAACGTATCTCCTATGCCGCTAAAATAACCGTAATCAATAAACAAGCAAACACCTGTGGCTTTATTCAGCTTTTCTAAGCACGCATCAATAATCTGCTCTTGCGACTTTGAAACCTCATATATTTCACCAATCACGCAATCCTTATTGACCACTTGCCAATCTAAAACAAACGCTTCCCGCTCAAGGGCAATCACAGCCTTTTGCGTCTTGTCATTATTGCGCCTGTAATGCTGAACCGGAAACGCGTCCAGAAATTCATTCCCAATAATAATCACAGGCTTATCCACAGGCACATCAGATAAATCAGCAATCCATTCTATATTGTTATAACCCACAAGTAACTCTTGCTGCTTTTGCAGTAATACGGGACTACATTCCATGAGTTGGACCCATAGTGCATCATGGAAGCCACGAACCTGACTTGTCGCACGAAGAATATCAACCATAAGCGTGCCTCGCCCCGGACCACACTCAACCAAAGTTACGTCATCAGGCTTTCCCATCTGCATCCATATATCGGCAATCCAAGAACCTACAACCTCCCCAAACATCTGGGAAATTTCTGGAGCAGTTGTAAAGTCTCCCTGAGCCCCTAACGGGTCACGGGTCATATAATAGCCATGCTCGGGATCATAAAGTGCCAGCCTTATAAATTCTTCCAGATCAATAAAACCAGTCTTGGAAATCACTTCTTTAATTTTTGCTTCAATTTCAACAGACATAAAAACTTAATCATCTTTTGGTTTCTGAGAAATGCTCGCCACCATCAACAATCCAAGAATAATCATAGGAATAGTTAAAACTTGGCCCATAGTCAGGTAATTGCCAACGAATCCAATTTGTACATCCGGCTCTCTGAAATATTCGACGGTAAAACGCGCAAGGCCATACCCTACCAAGAAAACACCTGTGATAAGACCTTTGCGATTTAATGCATCAAACTTTGTAATAAGAAATATAATTACAGCAAACAAAACAATACCCTCTAGCGTAGCCTCATAAAGCTGGCTTGGGTGACGAGGAAGACCGTTTGTATTAGGAAAAACCATGCCTAAAGGCGATGTCGTTATACGACCATATAATTCACCATTGATAAAATTTGCAATACGCCCGAAAAACAATCCAATTGGCGCAACGGTGCATACCATATCAGAGAGTCTAAGCACCGGAATAAATCTGGGAGGTGCATAAATCAATATAGTGGCATATAGCCCCAGTACGCCACCATGGAAAGACATTCCCCCTTTCCAAACTTCAAAAACTTCCATAAAGTTTTCCATGTAGTGATAGGGATTGTAAAAGAATACATACCCTAAACGACCACCAATAATCACCCCGATAATAGCCCAACTGAGAAAATCATCAATTTGCCTCTTGGTTGGCTCTTCACCTTCATAAAAATGATCCGCAAGCTTCATACAAACGCGCCAGCCGATCAAAAAGCCAGCTATATATGCCAAAGCATACCAGCGAATAACCAAGGGGCCATACTGGAATGCAATCGGATCAATCTCTGGAAATGCAAGTGCCATAATTTTAGTGATACCCCCAATCGCCGTAAAAAAAAAGTAAGAAATTCACAGAGACTTTTATACAGCTCTTTTACACAATTTCATGCACAAGATTCTTTTGAAAATGATTTAATTAGGCTTGAGAAACACGTCTTCGTGAGCTAACAAAAATGATAAATTAGAAAAGTACAACAATGTCAAATCGGGAAAAAATACTAGATGATCTGGCGCGTTTTGCAGGCGGCACTGTTGAGATAATTAGCGGAGCCAAAGGACAAGCGCGTGAAAGCTTTAAAAGCCGGATTGATGACTTGGCCCAAACTCTGGACCTTGTACCGCGCGAAGATTTTGAACGCCTTGAAGCCATGGTTATTACACTGCGTGAAGAGCAAGAAGAGCTAAAAAAAGAAATCAAAGCTCTAAAGGCTAAGAAAACGACAAGCAAGAAAGCCAAGTAAATAAAAATGTCAGCAGCCACGCAAATCACCGAAGAGAAAATTCCAAACCCACTTGATCATGTCGAGGATATTCTGGATCAAAATCACTGGGCCTACAGCCGTATGGATGATAACAAGCTTGCACTTTGCCTGTCCGGCAAAACAACAGAATATGAAATCCTGTTCCTATGGGATAAAAACTACAATGCGCTCCAGTTTCTATGCCAATATGATATGAGCATTTCAGCCCAGAATATGGGGCATCTGCCTAAAATCATCTCGGATATAAACACATCATTGTGGATGGGACATTTTGAGCTTGAGAACCTTACCAATGCACCAATCTTCCGCTACACAAGCCTGCTCCACGGTAATAAGGATCAAACCTTATCGGAGCTATTGGAGCGCCTGATTGATATTGGCCTGACCCAATGCGAGCGTTACCAGCATGTATTTCATCTACTTGCAGAAAACTCCAATATTGAACCTAATATGCTATCACTTGCAATGATGGATGTTGCTGGAGAATCCTAATCACCATAAAATAATGAGTTTAAAACCATGACCATGCCTAAAAAAGCTTCTATCACTCTTATCGGCTGTGGAAAAATGGGAAGCGCATTGCTAAGCGGGTGGATTAAAAATCAAGTTATTGAACATGCTCTGGTTATTGACCCGCACCAAATTCCAGGTGTTTTTGATAAAAATGAGCCAATTGAATATTTTAATGCACCACCAGAAAGCTACAAAAATGGTTCAGATTTCCTGATTATTGCGATCAAACCGCAAATCCTGAAAGATGTAGGCAGCAAAATCGCTAAAACGCTTCCCAAAGAAATTCCTATCCTCTCTATCGCTGCAGGACAATCCCTTAACACCCTTGAATCTATTTTCGGATCATCCCGCGCGATTATACGCTCTATGCCCAACACGCCAGCTGCTATAGGTAAAGGCATATCAGTTTGCATCCCTAATGATCATATTACCGAAACACAAAAAGAACTGGCGCAAGATCTGTTAGAGACATCAGGACGCGTCGAATGGATTGAAGATGAAACTCTTATGGACGCAGTAACCGCTCTTTCAGGCAGCGGGCCGGCCTACATCTTCCACCTCATTGAAATATTGGAAAAATCAGGCATTGAGTTAGGCTTGTCACCGGAAATGGCGGGAACATTAGCGCGCCAAACAGTCATAGGCAGCGCTGCACTCGCAGAAAACGAAAACCAAAAACCAGCTTCAGTATTACGAGAGAATGTCACCAGCCCCGGTGGCACAACAGAAGCAGCTCTTAGTATACTCATGGATGGCCGAGCACAAGACATATTCAACGAAGCGTTAAATGCCGCTAAAACGCGCTCGCAAGAGCTAAACAGCTAATTTTTTATTACTTGGTACCCAGACCAATATCTTTGGCAAGCTCACTACGCTTTTTCGCATAGCTCGGTGCAACCATCGGGTAATCAGCGGGAAGCCCCCATCTCTCACGATATTCCTGAGGCGACATGTTATAAGCCGTTTTCAGATGACGTTTAAGCATTTTAAGCTTCTTGCCATCTTCCAGACAAATCAGATAATCATCTGTAACAGAACGATTAATCGGAACTGCTGGTTGCGGTCGATCTGCTGAGATCGCTTTACCATCTGACCCAGTATTAGCAAGCCCGGTATACACAGTATTGATAAGCTCTGGCAGATCTGCCGACGCCACAGAATTATTGGCAACATAAGACGAAACAATTTCTGTTGTTAATTCTAACAAAATATCATGATCCTGATTCTCATCCATTACTCTATTCCCCTAACACAAGTTATTAATTCACTAGCACAGCCTAACTGTAACTAATGCTTATTCAATTTTCACAACTCTGTGAAAGTCACATATGTACGCTTTAATCACAAGGTATTTTTTATAAAACTTTAAGTTTACGAAGCTTTTTTTTCGGCTGGCTAATATCAGCTTCTCGCAAGTATAACGGCTCAAGCTTACTATCAGTAAAAATAGAACTATCTTCCTGCGCAAGCCACAACGAAAAACGCTCTATATCTATGGTTTTAAGTATTAAAAACTCACAATTATAACCACACTCTTCTTGAAAACGCTCTACAGCATCCCCAATAACACAGGATGTATTGTGCTCTTCCAGATCACTCAATAACTGAGTTTCATCACAAACACCCGCCTTGATAACTTCTCCATTACTTGAGTATAACGCCATGTAGTAATCCCCCCTTTTGGTTTCCAACAAGATACAAATATTGCCGTTATACTCCTTACCGTACAAAGCATAAATCAAATCAAAACTAGAAACACCTATTGCAGGCTTATCCAAAGACAGTGACAAGGCTTTGACCGTAGAAAGACCAATACGCAGGCTCGTAAATGCCCCCGGCCCTGTTGTAACCCCTATCAGGTCAATATCTGCATACCGCCACCGAACTTTTCTTAAAAGATCATCAATCATAGGCACAAGAACTTCTGCATGCCCTCTTTCTATTTCCTTCATAATTGAGAATGATTGACCTGCCTCAGAATCATAACACCCGACACAACACCCTTGCATCAATGTATCAATGGCTAATACGCGCATAAAAACCAAACATTTGAAAAAAGATTAATAATCATCAACAGGACGCACTTCTAGTACCTCGGGCACATAATGCTTGAGCATATTCTCAACGCCCATCTTTAACGTAGCCGTAGAGCTAGGACAACCAGAACACGCCCCTTGCATATGCAGATACACGATACCATCTTCAAAACGGTCAAACACGATATCCCCGCCATCCATGGCCACCATAGGGCGCACACGCGTATCAAGAAGCTCCTTAATCTGTTTTGAAAGTTCGTCTTCCGGTTCATTCTCGGTTTTGCTTGTATTATGTTCTGGCACATCTAAAATAATAGGCTGACCAGTGGATAAATGTTCCATCAACGCGGCTAAAACCATCGGCTTTAACATAGACCAATCTGTATCATCCGCCTTACTGACCGACACAAAATCTGTAGAAATAAACACACGCGTTACGCCTTGCAAAGTAAACAAACGCTTCGCCAAAGGCGAAGATTCAGCCTGATCTACGCCCGCAAATTCATAAGTGCCGCTTTCCAGCAAATCTTGCCCCGGTAAAAATTTTATTGTCGCCGGATTAGGCGTTGTTTCTGTTTGGATAAACATTTTTGATATCTTCCATCTTATATATAGAGCTGCTTATATAACAGGCTTATTCAGATTGTAAATGCCCCGGAACAACAACAAGTGGAACATTCAGCTTCGACAAGCCTTTCGTCGTAAAATAAGTAACCAAAGGCCCAGGCTTGCTCGAGCTACTATCTGCCGCCAAAACCAAAGAAGCAATATTCGGATAACGCCCGATAATATCTATAATAACTTCGCTCTTTGTACCTTCTTCGATACAAACCATCGGAAAGTAACCTGTTTCCCGTAAGATGCGCCCAGCAGCCTCCCAAACAAGGCTTTCTGCATGAGCACGCATTTCACTGCGAACCTTATCTTCAATATTTTGCCAATGATCAACATGCTCGACATGCATAACCCGAAGCAGAGCAATACGGGCATCACACTCATTACACATTTTAATTGCCTGATCCAAAGCAGCATGAAACTCACGACTGGAATCAACAATAACCAGAAAGACTTTATGCTGTGATGATATTGTCATTTTAAATCTCCCAATATCTTAATTCCTAAACCTTAACGCGCAGAGCACTCACAAACCACCCAGAAAGCAGTGCAAATAATATACAACCAAGACTATATAGAAAAGAGTGTTCTCTAGCTACGCGTAGAACATAAGCATTAAGCCCGACCTGTTTCACAGACAAAGCCTGAACCGCGCGGTCTATAACCTCACCTTCCTTAAGAAGATAGGTGTGAATTTTATACTCTCCGGTCGGTACTGATTGCGGAATCTTAAAACTCACACGAAAGAAATGTGGACTTAAGAACTCAATTTTTGCCGGTTTTTCAGGAAAAACGCCCGTCTGCATTCTTTTTTTAATCAATTCTTCCGTAAAGACAGAAACATCCTCAACAGAACCCGATTTTTCAATTTTGTCTTCCTTGAAAATAGATTGCGTCCCTACATTATGAAGGACAGAAAAGTCGTTGTTATTACTTATAAAATCAACATCGCTTATAGCATAATTGTAATAAACAGGAATAGACTGGAAACTAACAAAATATCTATTTACCCAAGCCCCCATGACTCTGGCCTTCTTCCAGATTGTAATCTCTCGCCGTGGACCCTCAACAACCACGGCCACTTCTGTATCTGCATCACTACGGTCACCGAACAATTCAATAGTCGCACCACCAAAACCTGCACTGACATCAATATAATCCGATGAAAGTTGCGTGATCAAAGGATCACCTTTTCGAGCTATATCTTTATCCTGAGCCATAGCTTGAACAGGCAAGCCCCACCCAACAAGGAAAGCAAACATCACTAAGAAATTTTGCTTCAATTTAGACATAAATTAAATCTCAATCACAAAAATTTGCCCCGGTTCTAAAAACAAAGACATAGCCACCTTAGTACATACAGCAAGCACGATTAAGGCTAATACAACACGTGCGCGAGCACCATTAACCCTCTTCGAAGCGATAACTCCAAAACGTGCACCAATAACTCCACCAATGATCAAAAAAAGCGCCAATAAAATATCAACACTTTGATTGGTAATCGCATGCATTATCGTTGCAAAAGCACTAGTAAAAACAATCTGGAATAATGAGGTACCGGCCACTAGATAAGCAGGCATACCCAAAATATAAATCATCGCTGGAATAAGTAAAAATCCGCCACCAACCCCCATTGTTGAAACAAGAAAGCCGCTGACAAAACCAATCCCACCGGGTACAAATGCGCTAATATAAAGCTTGGAACGAGGAAATCTTATTTTATAAGGTAATTTCGAAATCATCGAAGGTGATTTAAAGCGGTTAAACTCGCTTTTCATAGATCTCTTCTTAGCCTTTGAAAGGCTAAAAAGACTCTCAAAAAGCATCATCCCGCCAACACCACCGAGCAAAATAATATAAAGCAGAGAGATAACCAGATCAATCTGCCCCAAATATTGCATCAACTGAAAAATTATTATTCCGAAGACCGAACCTGCTATACCACCAACCAGCATAATCGTGCCAATATAAAAATCCACATAGCCCTTTTGCCAATAACCAATAACACCGCTAGTGCCAGATGCAACAAGCTGACTGGCTTGTGTCCCCACAGCCACAGCAGGTGGAATACCCATAAAGATTAAAAGTGGCGTTGTCAGAAAACCACCACCCACACCAAAAACACCCGAAACAAAGCCAACAAAAAACCCGAGTAGAAATATCTCTTCTACCGCGACAGTCATTTCGGCAATGGGTAAGTAAATAAGCAAGTCTGGTCTCCCGCTAATACTCTCAAGGATGCCTGAGAACCCCTCATATAACAAGAGCGCTTTGATAAGCGCTCTTAGATATTTACAGTATATTTTTTAAAAGATCATATCTTCTAAAATTTATAAACTCCATTATGCTCATCGCTTTGAATACGAACACTATCATCCTTGGTGAAGTTACGATAATGCCCCTGCTTTGGCTCTTCAAAAGCTTTTTCAAAGTCTATGGATTTAATAATACCCATAAAGGCCTGACGCCATTTTTCAAAATGCACTTCTTGTGTTGAACACTCAACAATATAAATGTGATCACCATAGAGTGAAGCAAAAAGGATTGCATGCTTATCAGCCACAACGCCCTCAGTTGTGCGGTAAGTCGCTTCGGCCATGCTGGCATAACCACGACCCAGCCCAGATTCATCCTGCATAGCTTCAATAATATGATTATCATACTGACCTAAATATTTATCCCAAAAGTCCCGGCTAACTGCAACTTTCTGAAGTTCATCAGCAAACTGAGTTTGAGGATAAATCTTGAAACGCCCTTCTTCACGAACGCGCACACGACACATTGCCAAATCATTTTTACCTGGCCCCATCACAGTTAACTGATCATCTGGCTTCATATTGCTTGTAATACGCCATAAATCAGGGAAAGAAACTGAAAAACGTCCGTCCTGATCCTCAATGTAAAAAATTTCGGCTTTGGCTGGAGAGAATGAAAACGTCAACAAGACGGCAACGGTAAGACAAAACTTAAAAATCAAATGCATGGTTACGCAAACCTCGGTCAGTTATTAGTTATGGGCACATTCTGCTATGTCTGGGCAAAAAAAGCAAATAAGTTCTTCCTTTATCCAGAATTATAAAGCAGAAAGCCCCATAATTTTATGAACATCTCTTAAAACTGGCGCAGCGATATCACGCGACTTTTCCGATCCAGAATCAACAATTTTTTGAACCTGATCAATATCTTGCATTAGTTTATTCATTTCATTTGTAATAGGTGCAAAACTTTCAATCACAAGTTCAGCAAAAGCAGGCTTGAACACAGAAAAAGATTCTCCCGCAAAGCGCTTCAAGCTATCTTCCTTAGCCTCATTAGCTAAAGCAGCATAAAGCGTAATCAGGTTTAGCGCCTCAGGCCGCTCCTCAAGACTTTCAAGACTATCCGGTAAAGGCTCAGGATCGGTCTTCGCCTTTTTGATTTTCTTCAAAATTGTATCTGCATCATCCGTTAAGTTAATCCGCGACATATCAGAAGGCTCGGACTTACTCATTTTCTTCGTTCCATCACGTAAAGACATTACGCGCGGCGCAGGGCCAGTAATAACAGGCTCCGGATGTGGGAAGAAATCAATGTCAAACTTTGTATTAAACGTCGAAGCCAAATCCCGCGTTAGCTCAAGATGTTGCTTTTGGTCCTCCCCCACAGGCACATGCGTCGCCTTATAAATCAAGATATCTGCCGCCATTAGCACAGGGTAAGCGAAAAGCCCCAACCCAGCGCGCTCAGCATTCTTGCCCGCCTTATCCTTAAACTGGGTCATACGCTGAAGCTTACCCATCTGCGCCATAGTCCCTAAAAGCCACATAAGCTGCGAATGCTCTGGTACAGCAGATTGAACAAAGATCGTCGACTTTTTCGGATCAATCCCGGCCGCAATATAAGCCGCTGCAATCTCTAGACTAGCCTTTTTTAACACTTCTGGCTCATACGCCACAGTTATAGCATGCAAATCAACTACACAATACAGACATTCCGTATCTTGCTTATCCTGAAAAGACACCCAGTTCTTAAGCGCCCCGAGATAATTCCCAAGGTGAAGCTGACTGGTTGGTTGCATGCCCGATAATATACGTTTCATCGCTCTTAAGTGCCTTTTTTCAATATGTATTTCTTAATATCGGAGAGTTTTACTACCCTCGTGCCCAAAATTAAAGCCCCATAAATAATTATTCCAAAAACAACAAGAGCGCCCAAAGCTAATACTTTAATTAAAAAAACATCACTAAATATATAATTATCAAGCAATAATGATAAACCTAGTAGCCCTACCCCCATCACAACAGAGCACATTACTATTTTACCGACCACCAATTTAAACTGCTTATCCAGCTTCGCCGATGAGTGATCTTTGAGATAATGAATATGTGCCGCAAATTGTAACCAGCCAGCAATAGCCGTCCCCACAGCAATACCAACAACACCAATAAACTGGATCAGAATAATACTCATGATAATATTAAGTAGCGTCGCCACAACCGATATTTTTACAGGTGTTACCGTATCCTCATGCGCCCAATGCGCCGTAGAAAAAACCTTGATTGTAATATAAGCAGGCAACCCAATTGCATAAGCCGCCAAAACATTAGAAGTCATAAGACTGTCACTGGTGGTAAACGCCCCACGCTCGAATAGCACTGTGATGAGTTGAACCGGAATCATAGCAAGTGCTACGGCTGCAGGAAGTGCCAAAAGCAAGCAATATTCCAAAGCACGGTTAAATAAATTCCGGCTTTCGCTTTTATCTTCTTTTTCCATCGCCCGTGCCAGCATAGGCAACAAAGCCGTACCCACAGCAATCCCAACAACACCCAAGGGAAGCTGGTTCAAACGATCCGCATAATAAAGATAAGAGATAGAGCCTCCATCCAGCAGCGAAGCAATAATCAAATCGGCAAAAAGATTGATATGCATCACTCCCGCCCCGATCATCGCCGGCCCCATCAGCTTAAACACACGCTTGACCTTTTCATCCAAGACTGGCTTTTGAAAGCGAATACGCACATTATTCCGCATCGCAGCCATCCATAAGAAAACAAGCTGAAATACACCTGCCGCTAATATCCCCCAAGACATAGCATAGCCCGCATTCTCGAAGTACCCCGAGAGCAAAAGTGATACAATCAACGTCACATTAAACAGCACAGGCGCAAAGGCAAAAGGCGCAAACCGATCCAGAGCATTCAATACCCCACCCAGCAAAGCCGTGAGCGACATCAATAAAAGATACGGAAAGGTTATCCGGCTATATTCAATCGCCAGAGGTTGCCGCAACTCGTCCCCCGTAAAGCCCGGCGCAATCCCCATAATCACAAAGGGCATCAAAGCCATAACCAATACCGTAAAGACACTTAAGGTACATAGCATAATCATAAAGGCATTACTGGCGAACTGATCAGCTTTGTCCCGCCCTTCATTTTCAATCGCTTTGGAATAAAGCGGTACAAAGGCTATACTAAAAGCCCCCTCTGCGGTCACACGACGGAAAAAATTCGGTAGCTTTAGAGCCACAAAGAAAGCATCACCAACTGGCCCCGCCCCCAAATACGCGGCTGTCAGGATATCGCGAACGAATCCGGCAATACGGGATAAACCTGTCATCCCCGCAACAGTAGCCATAGCTTTTGCAAGTTTCATATGCTAATCAATACATCAAGCAAGGAGAAAAAACATCATGCAAAATCCAGAAAGTCACTGGTTTGGGGAAAAGAATGTCTCACCAGAGGAAAAAACCGGAAAAGTCGTCGGCGTATTCGATTCTGTTGCTGATCGTTACGACATAATGAATGATGTGATGTCGGCGGGCATTCACCGCCTCTGGAAAGATCGTTTCATTCGCATAATCCGACCACGGGCAACAATTGACGGCCGCCCTGTTGATTATCTGGATGTGGCCGGCGGCACAGGTGATATTGCCTTTCGAATTCGCAAGAAAACAGGTTCGAAAGCAAACATAACCCTTTGTGATTTAAATAATAATATGCTTTCTGTTGGCCGTGATCGTGCCATAGATAAAGGTTGGATTCATGACTTTAACTGGATCACAGGCAACGCCGAATCACTTCCCTTACCGGATTCTAGCGTTGATATATATACAATCGCATTTGGCCTCCGTAATGTCACCCATATCGACACCGCCCTAAAAGAAGCATTCCGCGTCCTGCGCCCGGGCGGCAAGTTCTTTTGCCTTGAATTTTCTCATGTGCGCCCACCAGCACTAGCAAAAGCCTATGATGCGTATTCTTATGCTTTTATCCCGTTCATGGGTGAAAAAATCACAAATGACCGCGAGAGCTACCAATATCTGGTTGAAAGCATTCGAAAGTTTCCCACACAAAAAAAACTGGCAAAGCGCATGGAAAATGCCGAATTCAAAAGCGTAAAATATACTAATTTCAGCGCGGGAATTGCTGCGGTTCATCAAGGCCAGAAACATTAAATACCCTCTCTAACCTATTGCATTAGAGTTACACATTTTTATTGACACCAAGGAATGCTGTGGTGCATTATCGCCGCTATTCAGGGAAAATAGAAGCGTTACATTAAAAGCGCATAAGGAAGGTCTTAAAATGAGCAATTTTACAAAGTCTATTTTTTATTCAACCGCAGTTCTTGCGATTGGCTTAATTGCAATTTTTGCAATTTACGATATGGTTGCCAAGCCTACTGGAACGCTCAATAACATTGCAGGCATCGAACCTGCTGCTGGTGGTAACAAAAGTGATTTGGGCATTGATGCGGAAACAATGTCTCAGTCTCTGGATGACATCAAAGAAACAGCCGGTAACACAATTACCGAAGTAAAAGAAGAAGTCGTCGAGATGAAAAATGCCCTCGAAAAAATTCAGAACGAACCAATTATTAAGAATAATAAACCCTTAGACTACTCTGAAGCAGGCGAAGTAGTGGAATTTTCAGATGAAAGCTCCATCATATCAACAGAAGGTGAAGAAATTCCTTCCCTTGATACGCCCGTTGAAAAAATGAGCGATGAAACAGCTGAAATACAAGACTCTACTCCTGCTGTAGAAGACACGGAACCCGCTGCTGGCGCAGAAGAAACAACAATAATTGAAAATGCAACGGAAGCTATTGAAAACGTTACAGATACAGCAGAAGAAGCAATTGGAAACATAGATACAAAAGCCCCTGTTAAAACTGAAAATTAAGTCTTTTCGTAATCTATTAATATAGAATTGTATATATAGAGCCCCGTCTGCTTATTGCATCGGGGCTTTATTTCAGTATAAAAGAAAATTAAATGCTTAAAGATAAAAAAATATTACTCATAATATCAGGGGGCATTGCGGCCTACAAGGTGCTGGACCTGATCCGCTTGATCCGCAAAGATGGTGGAAACGTGACATGTGTCATGACAAAAGCTGCCGAGCAATTTATCACTGCTTTGAGCGTTGCATCATTAAGTCAAAACAAGGTCTATACGGACTTATGGTCACTTACAGATGAAACTGAAATGGGTCATATTCGCCTGAGCCGTGAATGCGATCTTATACTAGTAGCTCCTGCTAGCGCTGATATCATGGCTAAAATGGCACATGGCTTGGCCAATGACCTTGCGAGCACCACCTTACTAGCCTCAAATAAGCCTATTATGATTGCACCGGCTATGAACCCTGAGATGTGGGACAACCCTGCTACACAAGCCAATATAGAAACACTTAAAAACCGAAATATCCACTTTATCGGTCCTGAAAGTGGCGATATGGCCTGTGGCGAAAAGGGTTTAGGGCGTCTAAGTGAACCAGACGACATATATAGTTCAATTTACACATTTTTTGGCGACAAACCACTAGCTAAAAAAAAAGTCCTGATCACAGCGGGACCAACCTATGAACCTGTTGATCCTGTAAGGTTTATAGGTAATAGATCATCAGGAAAACAAGGTTATGCTATAGCTGAAGCCTTAAGAGATGCCGGCGCAGAAGTCACACTGGTTAGTGGCCCTACAAATCTGCAGTCACCACAAAATATAAAGGTCATCCACGTAAATACAGCCCAAGAAATGCTGGAAGCATGCATAAGTAACCTGCCTGCAAATATCGCCATATGTTCTGCCGCCATCAGCGATTGGCGCGCGAAAGACCCGAAAGAGCAAAAAATTAAAAAAACGGGTAAAACGCAGAAGCAAACCATAGACTTTATTGAAAATCCGGATATTTTAAAAACGCTGGCGAATTTACCTAAAAACCGCCCAGAACTGATTATTGGCTTTGCCGCAGAAACAGAAGACCTTCATAAAAATGCCATAAAAAAACTTGAAAATAAGAGGTGTGACTGGATTTTAGCCAATCTGGTAGGAAAAGACGAAAACGGACAAGAAAGAGCTTTTGGGCAGGACAAAAGCCATATATATTTCGTGAAACAAAACAACGAAATCGAAGATTGGGATACTGTTTCCAAAAAGCAGATAGCATTAAAGCTAACTGAAAAGATAAATAGTTACATATTAAAACAATGAGTTAAGGACAGTTATGACTGACAATAAAAACAAAATTATTAACGAGGACGATATTCAGGTCTCTCTAAAGCCATTAGAACATGCAGTCGGTCTTAAATTACCAACCTATGCAACAGCTCATTCTGCCGGTATGGACCTTACTGCAGCGCTTGAAGAAGCCATTGAAATCGGCTCGGGTGAACGCGCTTTAATACCAACAGGCCTTTCAATTGCTCTCCCCCATGGCTTTGAAGCACAAATTAGACCTCGCTCTGGCCTTGCAATCAATCACGGTGTTACTGTTCTAAATAGCCCCGGCACGATTGATGCTGACTACCGCGGTGAAATCAAAGTTATCCTTATAAATCACGGCCAAGAGCCTTTCACAGTTCAACGCGGCATGCGCATCGCCCAAATGGTGATTGAGCGCTACACCCATGTTGACTGGCAAATTGTAGAAGAACTTGAAGAAGACGCAGGCCGCGGTGAAGGCGGTTTTGGGTCAACTGGCGTTGATTGAAGTATTTCAGGCTCAATTTTATTTAAAAATTTGTTTTCACATTGCACTTGATATCGTATGACTAGACGCATGCCTAATGCGTTAAAACAGACATCACCGGATCATCAATTTACCCCTGACCCTGACATTACAGAGGCGCGTATGAATCGCTTCATTGAGCAGGGACATACGCCCATGATGGCGCAATACCACGTCATTAAGGAAGATCATCCTGACTGCCTGCTCTTCTATCGCATGGGTGACTTTTATGAATTATTCTATGATGACGCGCTTATCGCCGCCGAAATTTTGGATATAACCCTTACCAAACGGGGAAAATCACAAGATCAAGCCATTAATATGTGCGGTGTACCATACCATTC
>DCKO01000047.1 GCA_002320665.1 Micavibrio sp. UBA1672 | reverse complement strand
TGCGCTGTGGCTTGATCGTATATACCTTTTTCCTTGAACAGCTCATACGTATCAGCATCCAGAACTTCCGCCCATTTATAGCTATAATAGCCTGAGCTATAACCGCCTGCGAAAATATGCCCAAAGCTGGTCGAGGTCGGGCCTGCATAACGCGGAAAGAGGGAAGTATCCTTGGTGGCTTCATCTTCAAACGCGGCTACATCGCCAATAGTGCTCGGATCGCATGTATGCCACGTCATATCCAGTGTTCCAAGGCCGATTTGGCGCAATCCCGCCCAGCCGGTCATAAAATTCTGTGCCTTACGAAGCTTTTCAATCAACGCGGCAGGAATTTTCTCGCCCGTTTCATAATGCGCGGCAAAATCATCCAGCATTTCCTTCTCGAAGCACCAGTTTTCCTGTAGTTGCGATGGCAATTCTACAAAATCCCACAGCACAGACGTCCCCGCATGAGAGCGATATGTCACATCCGACAGCAACGCATGCACGGCATGCCCCATCTCGTGAAAGAGCGTCGTAACCTCCCCATGCGTCAGAAGCGATGGGCGCTCCTTGGTGGGCTTGGTGAAGTTACAAACAATCGCCACAACAGGGCGCTCGATCTTGCCATCAAACAGCCCCTGATCACGGTAGCTGGTCTTCCACGCCCCTTGGCCTTTACCTTTGCGCGGGTGAAAATCCCCGAAAAGTGTACCGATAAAGCTTCCATCATCCTTATCAAAAACTTCGAAGCTTTTTACGTCCTTATGCCAAAGCTGATATCCGCTCGCAGGTCTAAACTCGATGTTAAACAGCTTGGCAAAATGCCGGAAACACCCATCCAGAACTTTATCAAGCTGGTAATAAGGGCGGAAATCCTCGGAAGTGAATTCATAAAGTTTGTGCTTGAGCTTCTCCGAATAATACCCGATATCCCAGGGCTTGAGATCATCTTGCCCATCCAGCTCCTTGGCAAAAGCTTTGAGTTCCTCAAGATCTTTTTGCGCGGCGGGTTTATAGGCGGCCTTAAGCTTACCCAGAAACTCGATCACAATATCCGGCGATTTCGCCATGCGCTCATCCAGCACATAA
This sequence comes from Micavibrio sp. UBA1672, assembly GCA_002320665.1. Classification (GTDB taxonomy): domain Bacteria; phylum Pseudomonadota; class Alphaproteobacteria; order Micavibrionales; family Micavibrionaceae; genus UBA1672. The sequence continues at coordinate 24,265 of DCKO01000047.1, read as the reverse complement.
TGCGCATGAGTCTCAAAGCCCAATAGCTTGGCGCGTTCATCCCTCAGCGAAACGATTTTCTTGATATTCTCGCAATTATCAAACTCATCACCGAAAGCCTTCGAGGTAAAAGCCCGCCAGATTTTCTCACGAAGTTCCCTGTTATCAGCATATTGCATAAAGGGTCCAAAGCTCGGGTAATCTAGTGTAAATAGCCATTTCCCCTTATAGTCTTTTTCCTCGGCGGCATGCGCGGCGGATTCAATGGCGGAATCCGGCAACCCCGCGAGGTCTTTTTCATCCTCAATTACAAGCTCGAAGCTCTCCGCAGATTTAATCGAGTTCTGCGCAAAAGCAGGGGAGAGCGTTGATAACTCGGCGCTGATCTCGCGCAGGCGCTTCTTGCTTTCTTCATCCAGCAAAGCTCCAGCGCGAACAAACCCCTTATAGGTGTCATCCAGAAGCGTATATTCCTCGGTGCTAAGGCCAAGATCATCGCGGCTGTCAAAAACGGCCTTAACGCGTTTGAACAAATCCTCATCCAGCATCACATCATTGGAAAAGGCCGAATTTATTGGCCCGATTTGCGCCGCCAGCGCATGAAGTTCATCCCCGCCCATAGCCGAAAGCTGATTATAAAACACAGATGCCGCCTGACCCAGCAACTCGGAACATAAATCCAGAGCCTCAATCGTGTTTTTAAAATCCGGCGCGGCGCTTTCGGCCTTAATGGCCTCGATGTTTTTACGGGCTATCTCAATGCCTTCTTCGATGGCTGGTAGATAATGCTCAATCTTTATCTCGTCAAAAGTCGGTGCCTTATTTGGCAAGCTGGAAATCTGGAGCAATGGATTAGATGACATAAAATAAAACCCTTTCAAATTATGACGCAAAAAATGTACAACAAACACATTCGAATAGTTTTGCATGATGGTACAAAATGACTGATCTGCCAAGAGCTTTAGAACTTAAATCCGAGCATTTTGATGATGTGTATTTCTCGGTGCATGATGGTTTGGCCGAAAGCCGCTATGTATTTCTGCAAGGCAATAACCTGCCCGAGAGATTACAGGATTTTAAAACAGAAGAATTCGTTATAGCAGAAACCGGCTTTGGAACGGGGCTTAACTTTTTGGTGTTTTTACAGTCATGGCAGGGGTTTAAAAATAAAAACAAGCCAAAGCGTTTTAAATATATATCATTTGAAAAGTTTCCTCTTACCAAAGACTACATAAGGGAAAACCTGTCTTATTGGAAAGAGGAACTGGGTGATGTGCTGGATGATTATCTGAGCATTTATCCGGACATCATAAATCAGGAAAAATACGTTTTGCCGATTGGTGATGACGGAGAGCTTATCCTGATTTTCGGGGATGTGAATGAGGAAATGCCAAAATTGCAGGACAAAGTCGATTGCTGGTTTCTGGACGGGTTTAAACCATCTTGCAACCCCGATATGTGGAGCAAAACAGTGTTCCAAAACATGGCACGCCTGAGTAATCCGAATGCAACCTTCGCAACTTTCACCGCCGCAGGCTTCGTCCGCCGCGGCCTGCAAGATGCCGGCTTTGATGTCCAAAAGGTTAAAGGCTATGGCCGAAAGCGGGAAATGTGTGTTGGAACATACCAAGGGAACAAGTCATGAAAATAGCCATTATCGGAGGGGGTTTAGCCGGAACGGCATGCGCCTATGTCTTAAAAAACGCAGGGCATGAGCCGGTTATATTCGAGGCATCAGATTCTCTGGCCTCGGGTGCTTCTGGCAATAAAATCGGTCTTTATAATCCTAGGTTTACTGCGCAAAAAGACAAGGTTGCAGAGTTTTACTCTTCCGCATTTTTTAAGGCACTCGAAGTTTTTGAAAAAGCCAAAAGTGAAATTGACTGGAACCCTTGCGGTGCTCTTCATTTGATAAACGATGAGAAAAAACAAAAACGTTTCCCAAAAACTGTGGAGAGTTGGGAATGGTCAGATCAGGATATGCACCTAGTCAGCGCCACCGAAGCTTCAAAAATCTCTGGCATAGAAATCCCAAATGATGCCCTCTATTTGCCGCGCTCGGGCTTTGTATCTCCGGCAAAGCTCTGTACCTATTACGCGAAAGATGTTGACACCCAATTTAATCAAAAAATTGAAAACCTTGAGGATTTAGAATGCGATGCCATCATTCTAGCTTGCGGGATGGGCGCAAAACATTTCTATCCGGAACTGCCAATTAAACCCGTGAGAGGGCAGGTGACCTATGTCCAGTCGGAAGGCAATCTTCAAAACCTGAAATGCACTATCGGCTATGGCGGCTATGTTGCGCCATCTCTAAACGGCGTGCATTGTATCGGTTCCACCTTTCAAAGGTGGCTCGATCATAGTGATTTGCTGGATGAAGATAATGACAGTAATATTCAGAAATGCGTCCAGAATTTGCCTGTTTTGGATAGGGAATATAAAATTACCGATCAAAAAGCAGGCATTCGCACAACATCCAAGGATCACATGCCGATTATCGGACAAATTGACCAAATTAACGGAAAAATACCGGTTTTTATCTCAACTGCACATGGTTCCCACGGGATTCTGAGTAGTTTGGCCGCCGCTAATATTCTTGAGGGCTTGATTAATAATAAAGAAAATCAAATAGATAGCGTTGTGACGGTGAAACACTTCTAATTTTACAAAATCTTAACCTTATTTTATGGCTTTTGAAGGAAAATAGATGGAGTGCACGACTTATGTGAGGGGCCCGCTGTGAAAAATATAATTAAGAATTATTTGAGAGAAGAAAATGGCGCAACAGCCATTGAATATGGGTTGATCATAGCCGGAATTTCTATTGCTATATTGGCCACCGTCCTATTAATCGGGGATTGGGGCGTTGACACATTTGAAACAATCCAGTCTTATTTCTGATCTTTTGCGTTTATCTGTCGCCATAGTAGGTGGATAGATTTGTTTTTTCTAAAAAACCTTGATTTATATGGCGCTTTGATGTGATAAGCTTGGCTACCAAATAATCAATGCAGGTTTTTTCTTATGTATGATTGGCAAAACGCCTATTTCTACATCATGCCGTTATTGGCCTTGGTATCAGTGGCTGTGCTGATTATGCCTGCGGTTAAACTTGCTCGCAAAATCGGAATTATTGATGCGCCGGGCGGACGTAAACAACACATCAAAGCCGTGCCACCAATAGGGGGGCTGGTCCTTTTTCCAATTTCGATAATTGTTTCAATTTTTGCTGGCATTGATTTCAACGAATACTGGCCTTTATTTACGGCTATGACCTTGCTGTTAATTACTGGTGCGGCCGATGACAAGCGTGATATTAATGCGTGGGTGAAGTTCTTCATGCAAATCGCTGCGGCTATTTTGGTGGTTATTTTTGGTCAGGCTCAAATTTTATATCTGGGAGATTTTGGCATTCTGGATGACATGCTCTGGACGGGCTGGCTGGCAATTCCATTTACCATTACGGCGATAGTTCTTTTGATCAATGCGATTAACCTTATTGATGGCCTTGATGGGCTGGCAAGCGGCATAGCAACAATTATGCTTGGTTTTTTCGCTCTTGCCGCTGTTGTACATGGGGATATACAGCGCGCTCTGATGCTCTTTATTTTTATCGGCGCATTGGGCGGTTTCTTGATCCATAATATGCGCAATCCATGGCGTCGTAAGGCCTCGGTTTTTCTGGGTGACGCAGGCAGTATGTGTCTGGGGCTGATTGTGGCATGGTTTGCTATCTTTGCCGCGCGCGTGCCTAGCGATTCTATGGTACCAATGACGGTCGCATGGGTTCTGGCTCTGCCGATTTTTGATATCTGCGCACAATTTTATCGCCGTGTGCTAGAAGGTAAGCATCCATTCGATCCTGACCGTGGGCATTTTCACCATCATTTCATAGAGGCTGGACTGCCTGTTAAAGCCGTAACGCCGATCATTATGGGTATTGTTTTTATAACAGGCTTATTTGGCTGGTTGGGTATTGTGGCAGGTATCCCACAAGTCGTCATGATGGTGGTCTGGGTGATATCTTTATTCGCGCATATGGCAATCTCATCTAAGCCCGAACGTTATGTCCGGTTAATACGTTTTTTTTGTTCCAAGGGGCAGGAAAATAGTGATGAGCATGTCTTCGATGTCACTGAGAATAATGCAGAGATATCATCTGAAAGCACGCATAAACCCAATGCAAAGGCAGCCTGATTATTCCTTGAGATCAATCATAATCCGGTGATATTTTGTTGTTGAGGGGGGTAATAACTCGGCTGTCAAAATTTCAGAAGAACGTCTTAAGCGAATTTCCAACAATAGACTATTATCATCCTCTTGCTTGCTGACAACATAGCTGCCTAAAAGGCTGGAATTATTGAACTTTCCTTGCGGATCAGTTTTCCAGTTTGTGTTCAATATCTTAATGCGCAAAACGTTCCGTATCGGATCAATTTTTGTTTTAAACTCGGCCGCATCATCTATATCAATGGCTAGCCGTGTCTTGCCCGGATGGCGACCGCTCCTGAGGCCAAAAACTGTTTTAGTTTTATTGTTGATTTTTATAGTTTCTCTAGCTAGTGGTGTCTCTGTACTAACGCGTGTCGCTTTTGCCTTAGTTTTTGGCGTTGCAGCAGGGGGGGGCACAGCTTTCTTCAGTGCTTTTGGAGCGCTAGGCGACTTGCCGCTGTGGGGTGGAGGAGGTGCCTGCCAGTAAATCTTGCTATTCTCAGGCTTCTTTTCTGAAACAACGGCATCCAAAACGCCGGAGTCGATCGATGCATTTCTATTAGTTTTTATCTGTATGTTTTCAGCCTTGATCTTGCGAGCCGGAAGATCGGGTGGCCTGATAATCTTATTTTTAGATGTTGGTGCGCTGGCTATGACAGCCTTTGATGCAAAGCTAGGTTTTGGATGAGGTATTGGCACATCATTATCCGAGCTTGAAAAAAGCCCCTTAACCTGACTAAAAAAGCCGGAGTTTTCTTCGTTATTCGGGGGGTCTTGTACTTTGTCAGCATTAACCATCAAAATGCGCTCATTGTGATCTCGTCCACTTTTTGCATGGGGTTCAAAATGTGGTGATAATTCTTTCATTTTCTTGCGGCGTCGAGGATCGACTTTTTCTCTGGCCTGCATATGCGCTTGTGATGGGTCATAACTTTCATTCTTTTCAACGATGGCCCACTCTCCTTCAGCATCCAGCAAATCTTCTGAAGAAATAGGTTCTGAAGGCGCTTCTGTGGAATCCTCTTCTGATGATGAAGAGGTCGATTCATATAAAATGCTGGGTGACTTTATCCATTCAGGTGCCTCAATCGTCTCCATACACCCAGTCAAGGCAACGCAAGAGCTTAATATCAGCGCTAGTGATATGCGTGATATTTTATCAGGGGGTGGCTGAGAGGTTTTTACTGTTTTGATAAACATAGGGCAGCTATACGCAATTCAAGTCTTTAGAAACATCAATATGACATTAAATTCTATTTTTTTACAGGTCCAGAAAAATAATATGCACGGGAATTTGAAAGCTTACGATATTTAATTGGCTTGATTTGGTCATTTTTTGCTTGGGGAATTTTTAAGCTGTTTCTGTAACTTTTAGTATAGTGGGTTGATTATTATGTGTTAATTTATGTACGTCTTGTCAGAATCGGGGGTCCATTGCTTGTACTTGGTCATGACTTCTAAAAAAAGCATGCTTTCCAGAAAATAGGTTAGCCAAGCATGTAGCTTTGGTGTGTCTTGGTCGTAAAACCAGTCTTTATCAACATTGGCGAATTGCCGTATAAAAGGAAAGATTGCTATATCGGCAAGGCTAGGTGTATTGCCGAGCAGGTATGTGTTTTTCTCTAACCTTTTTTCGAGGCTTTGCAGTGAGGTTAGGCCTTTATCTCTGGCGTCAGAGCAATCTTCGTCTGGATAGCGGTTTGGGTATTTATAGCGATCCAGATTTTTCTTAAATATGGTGTCATTGTAAGTTATGAGTATGTTGATGTCCTCGGTTCTTGCTTTCAGCCATTCTTGTGGGTCATTTGGTGTTGTATCAGTTTGAATAATTGATTGATGCTTAACCGGTCAAGATGTATAATATAGTTTATGAAGAAAGACATCAACCAAATTGCAAAAAGCATCGTTGACCGTGCTACTGGACAAAAATCAGATGAAGATTCTGAAAAAGACCCAGCCGCTGTTTCGCTAGGCCGTCGTGGTGGCCTTAAGGGAGGGAAGGCGAGAGCTGCAAAGCTTTCACCAGAAGAAAGAAGTGCAATTGCTAAAAAAGCTGCAAAAGCACGTTGGGATAAAAATAAAGACTAATTTTAGCTTGACTGTCACTCCTGCATTTCCCATTATTGTCACTATTCAAATGTAAAGAGTGATATGTAATGAGTACAAGAAAAAGATTTCTTGCCGAAATCGAGCAAAAACGTCAAGAAAATGCTGATCTCCAAGCAAGAATCGATTCGAACAATCAAGAAATTAGTGTGTGGGAGAAAGCCTTATCTCTCTTACCAAAAGAAACTTCGCCTGCAAAAAAGCCAACTTCTATAAGATTTCGCCCCGGTTCTGATATTGAGAAAGCATCCATAGTTTTGCGAAAAGCTGGAGAAGCTTTGTACATTGATAAGATTTTAGAAGAGATCGGCAAAGAACCCACTAAGGAGAATCAAGTATCACTGATTAGCTCGTTAGCAGCTTATGTACGAGAAGGTCGTGTGTTCACACGTCCAGCTCCAAACACCTATGGCTTGCTTGAGTTTGAGGGAGATGAAGACATGTCTTAACTGAAATAAAGTAAAACCTCGGATTGATTGCAGTCAAAGCCAAATGCCAACAATCAATGCCGAGGTAATTAAAATTATGGAAGGTTGCCAGAGGGGTTTAATGGACCTGATTGTAAATCAGGCGTGCTAACTCATACTTAGCATCGCGGGTTCGAATCCCGCACCTTCCTCATTTCCATTTTTATATCATAAGTAATTTATGCTTTGATGTAAACCAATTTATATGCTTGAGCGCTCAAGTATTATGTAATATAATTGAAGTATGAACCAAAAATCTACAGAAGAACGTGCAAAAATTATCCAACTACTCGTGGAGGGCAATTCCATGCGTTCAACAGCGCGTATTATGGATTGCTCCATCAACACTGTTGTCAAGCTTTTGGTTGATGCAGGCCACGTGTGTGCTGACTATCAAGATAAGCACTTACGCAACCTTTCTTGTAATCGTGTTGAAGTCGATGAGATATGGAGTTTTTGTTATGCCCGAAGAAAAAATGTTCCAGAGGGGCTTGGTAAATATGCGGGTGATCTATGGACGTTTACTTCAATTTGTCCTGTCACTAAGCTTGTTCCTTGCTGGCTTGTGGGCACAAGAGACGCGATTTCTGCAAGAGCCTTTATTGAAGATCTTGCAGATCGAATGAATAGCAGAATTCAGATAACAACAGATGGTTTTCCAGCATACAAGGATGCTGTGGAAAATGCTTTTGGTTCTGAAGTTGACTTTGGCATGCTTGTTAAACAATACAGTGAACCTAAAGGAAAAAGTTTGTTTGGTAATTACAACGGCAGCATAAAAGAAAATCTTATTGGGATTCCAGATGTGAATAAAGTTTCCACATCCATTGTGGAAAGGAATAACTTAACAATGAGAATGAGCTGTAAGCGATTAACTAGAAAAACTAACGCTTATACCAAAAAGGTTGAAAATCATTGTCATGCTATTGCGCTACATTTTATGTTCTACAACTTCGTTCGTATTCATAGTTCAATAAGAGTAACTCCCGCGATGGCAGCAGGCGTTACAAATAAGCTATGGAATTTCGAAGATATAATAGCACTTTTGTAGAATCCCAGAATATAACTTTTAATCAACGAAAACTTTTCTTATATTCTTTAGTGGATCGACTTTGTTGGTCTGGGGCGTAGTAACCCCTTTTACTGGCGGCATTCTAGACACTGCCGTTACCCGTGTCGCCCTCAGCCTTATGGCTGGGTGGCGATTGCCATGTACAGGCGCAAGCTAAAAGCATCGCGCCGTTTCCAGTAAGCGGTTACTAACACCCAGCCACCAGAGCAGATTCCTCTGGTGGTTTTATTTTAGGAGAAAAACATGACAAGAATTTTATTCGCAGCACTGATTTTCGCTACACTAACTTTTCCTTTGAGTGTTAAGGCTGAAAATACTGTAACTTATACTGATGAACTAGACCCAATGACTGACGAACGCATTCTTCAAGTAATTATGATATATGATGGTGGAGGCAAGCTTGGTTCTCATGCTGTAAGTTTCCGGTGTTTTAAAGGAAAGCCTGCTATGGCAGCAACATCTGGCTTGTATCTAAACATTGGAACAAAAATCCCTGTTAGTTATCGCTTTGATAAAGAACAATCACAAACAGAACAATTTATCTGGAGTGGTGGACAAAGCACAGCTATTAAATTTGAAGCACAAGATATTCTCGATAAAACTTTGACATCTAATAAGTTTCTTGTGAAAATCTCCGATAGGGCTTTAATGGAATTTAATCTTGTAGAAGCACATGAGAAATTGCAAAATCTTGATAAAGAATGCAAAACATGGGACAAAAAGTCAGTTCCTGAGTAAGATTATTTCAAACTGATACAATACCGGTCATTTTGCTCTAATGCCCAGTTCATGATATCAAGGCTTTCATCGATAACTGTGTTCTCCGGTGTCAATAGTACCGGAACAGTACCCTTGGGAGATATTTCAAGCATGTGGGCTGGTTTATCGCGCAAGACAACCTCGCGCAATTCGCATTTTATGCCGGAGATTTTGATGGCCATTCTGGCGCGCATCGCATAGGGGCATCTTCTGAAGCTGTATAGGACAGGATAGGCCATATAGTTATGTACGTCTTTGTGTAATTTTCTTTTTTATGAGTGGGCTATATTCCAATTTTAAGAATTTTTCTAAAGAATGTTGTTCTGCCTGAATTCAAAATCTGAAAATTTTTTACTATCGCGAATAGTTTTAATGCTGACACTATCTACGCGCGCCATCATAGGGCCATCATAACAAGATGTAATAAATTTCTGAATATCTTCGGTATGGCCTTGAATAACAGCTTCTACATCACCATTTTTGAGGTTGCGGACCCACCCGTTTAAGCCCAGCTGCGTTGCAGCTTGCACACTCCATGCGCGGTAGCTTACGCCCTGAACGCGGCCCTTAATGATCAGATGCCTGGTTTCCATGATCATCATCACCATATAGGGTGGTGTAATGTTTCTGGCGGTTACGAAATGCCTTGGCGCGCTCTGGCGTTAAATCAGCCGCGCAGTGGTGGCAGCAAACGCCTTGCTCATACTCAGGTCGTTGAAGATCTACAGCCTCTAAAGGCTCACGGCAACCATGACAAATCGTCCATTCGCCTTCCTTAAGGCCGTGCCCAACAGCAACGCGCTGATCAAAGACAAAACAATCGCCTTTCCATTTGCTGTTATCGGCGGGGATCGTTTCCAGATATTTAAGAATTCCGCCTTTTAGATGATAGACATTTTCAAAGCCTTGGGCAAGCATATAGGCGCTGGCTTTCTCACAGCGAATGCCACCAGTACAAAACATAGCCACTTTTTTATGTTTTTCCGGATTAAGATTTTTTTCTACCCAGTCTGGAAACTCGGTGAAAATATCAATCTTTGGATCAATAGCGCCATCGAAAATGCCGACTTTGGTCTCATATTCATTGCGCGTATCGACAAGCAAGACATCAGGATCTGAAATCAAATCATTCCAGTCTTCTGCTGTGACGTATTCCCCGACGCGCTCATGCGGATTGGCTTCGGGTTTACGAAGTGTAATCAATTCCTTCTTCGGGCGCACTTTAAAGCGGTTAAAAGGCTTGTGAGAGGCGTGGGAATATTTGAACTCACACGCAGTCTCGGCGCTCAAAACACCAAGCTTTTCATCCAGAAAAGCAACCATCTTATCCATATCGGCTGGATGCGCGGCTATTGTGCCATTTATACCTTCGGGTGCAAGCAAAAGCGTGCCGCAAATACTTGGGGCATTTTTTTCGGCAAAATCATAAATCTCTGCTCTTAGGGCTGGGATATCATCAACCGGAACAAAGCGGTACATTGCCGCAACTTTGTAATCTTCTTGTTTCATGGGCCGTTTTATATCGTTTTTGGTTTGAATTTGCAAATAGGAATTGCATTAAAGCTTGCGGGTTTTATTTTCGTTATGTTAAGTTGCATAAAAATAAAATCGGAGATTAAAAATGAAATTAGCCAAGCCATTAATGGGTTTAACCTTAGTCGGATTACTATCAGCCTGTACAAACCTGCCAATGCAAGGTGAGGGTAATAAGTCTCAACAGGCAGAAGGCGGAAATGATTTAGAAAATCAAATCAATGCGCTTACCTTGGCAAACGATTTTGACATCACAAGGAAAGGTGACGATGTTCACGTCGTTATTAAAACACCTCTTGAAGGGGAAAATAACACAGCCAATATTGATATGGAGTGTGCCAAGGTAAACAATATTCTAGGTTGGCACTCAAAATTGGCGCAGCCTGAAATGAATGGAAAACTTAACATCTATTTTCAGCAATTAAGCACACATCCAGTTTTCCAGAAGTTAAACTGGGATGGTGAAAAGTTAAGATCAATGTTTGATGAAAATGTCATAAAACTTAATGTTGAAATGAAAGAGGCATGTTCAGACTTATTTGTATCCGCTGATATTGATCATTCAGAAATCAGTTTAGAACTTTCTTCTATCCCGTCATAACAGTAGACAGCATCTCGAATTCCCCGCTTTTAGGGGAATTTTTACGCCAGACAAGGCCAATCTCCCGTGTGGGCTGTGGCTTTTTAAACGGCAATATCTTGATATTTTCAGGTAAATGATCTGTCTGTACGGCCATCTCTGGCAGTAACGTCACACCAAGCCCGTTGTTCACCATTTGCACAAGAGTTTGCAGGCTGGTTGCACTATAGGCCTTGCGCGTTGATGGAATTTGCAAGTTACAAGCTTCAACGGCATGATCGCGCAGGCAATGTCCGTCCTCCAGCAAAAGTAAATCCTGTTGATCCAGATCATCCAGTTTGGCGAAGTTTTCTTTGGTTGTCAGTGATTTTGGCATCGCCAGAAAAAACTGCTCTTTGAACAAGGGGCACTGAGTCATGCCGTGGGTCTTATAAGGGAAGGCCATTAGGGCGATATCAATGTCGTTGCGACGTAATTTCTCGAACAAATTTTCGCTAATGTCTTCGAAAAGATGAAGTTCCAGCGCAGGATATTGTTCTTTCAGGCGTGGCATAAGACGCGGCAGGAAATAGGGGGCAATCGTCGGGATAACACCTAACCTCAAAGGCCCGCATAGCGGAGATTTAATGGCTTGTGCGCGGTAGCTTAAATGATCAATTTCCTCCATGATCTTCTGTGCGCTCTCGCATGTTTCCTCACCAAAGCTTGTCAGGGTTATGTTCTTGCGTCCACGATTGACCAAACGCTGTTGCAAAGACTCTTCGAGGTCAAGAATACCGGCGCTCAGAGTTGACTGTGTGACATTCGATAAAGCTGCTGCCTTAGAGAAGGACTTCGTCTCCTGTAAGGCTATAAGATATTCTAGTTGTCGTATGGTTGGTTTGCTCATATAATCGAAATTATCATAAATAGGTTAAAATTAGTATTGATTTTTCCGATTGTAAATAATGGAAATATTTGTTGGCTTTTTAAGCTTAAAAGGTGCAATCTTCAAAACACAAACGAAACAGATTCACTTTAACAAATATGGAGAAGAACTATGCTAGGCATTGGCGATCAAGTCCCTGAATTTGAAATTACAGGCGTTAAGCCAGGTTTTAATAAGCACGAAGAAAACGGCAAGAGTGCTTTTGAAACGATTACAGAAAAGAGCTTTGAAGGTAAGTGGAAGGTTTTCTTCTTCTACCCAAAAGACTTCACATTTATATGCCCGACAGAAATCGTAGAATTTGCAAAGCTTAATGGCGAATTTGAAGACCGTGATGCCGTTGTTCTTGGTGGCTCAACAGATAATGAATTCTGTAAGCTTGCTTGGAGACGCGAGCATCCTGAGCTAAAAAGTCTAGGTCAGTGGTCCTTCGCAGATACAAACGGTTCTTTGATTGATGCGCTTGGTATCCGCGAACCGCAAGCAGGTGTAGCGCTTCGCGCAACATTCATCGTTGATCCACACAATGTCATCCAGCACGTTTCAGTCAATGGTTTGAGTGTTGGTCGTAACCCGAAAGAGGTACTTCGTATTCTAGATGCGTTGCAATCAGACGAGCTTTGCCCATGTAACCGTCCGGTTGGTGGTGACACAATTGATGTGGTCGCGGAAGCAGACAAAATCGCAGCTTAATAAATAAAATTGATAAATTATTACAAGGGCGGCAGGGGCTTTGCGGCGTTTGCTGCCCGAATTTTACCTAAATGAAAAAGGAGAATATTATGTCTATAGAGGAACTTAAGTCATATATTCCTGATTATGCGAAAGATATAAAGCTGAATTTATCAAGTCTTGCCAATGATGAGACTTTGACGCAAGCCCAGCTTTGGGGGTGCTTTTATGCAAGTGCGTATGCAACAGGAAATGCCCAACTTATTCAGGCGCTTGAGATTGAAACATCAACTAAGTTAACCGATGATGAGCAAAATGCAGCCAAATCCGCAGCGGCAATCATGGCTATGAATAATGTGTATTACCGCTTTGCCCATTTGGCAACAAATAAGGAATATAGCACAATGCCAGCCAAGCTGCGCATGAATGTGATCGGTAATCCAGGTGTTGATAAAAAAGACTTTGAATTATGGTCATTGGCCGTGTCTGCCATTAATGGCTGCGGAATGTGTATTGATGCGCATGAAGCTGAACTTAAGAAAGCCGGTATGACTTCTGCTGAAATTCAAACATCTATCCGTGTGGCCTCAGTCATTAATGCGGTAGCGTCTGTTTTGAAAGCAGAAGAGGCCTTGAGTGCTGAGATTGCTAAAGCTGCATAATCTGGTTACCTATTTATCCTCTCTATAAAGCCTGTCAAAATTTATGGCAGGCTTTTTTTTTAGATAGACATAAAATTGTCATAATATTTATATTGATTTTTGTAATGTTAACCTTATATAAGGACGCTCTAAATAAAATAAAGTAGTACAAAATTTAGGGTGATCACTATGTATTCAGAACATGCCAGTAATAGTTTTAGCGCAAAAAATAAACAGGAAAATGTCTTGGACCGTATTTCGGATATAAAAGAAAATATCCATCAGGGACGCCTTATCGAAATATTACAGGATATGTCATCCTTAGCAGCAAGTGATAAAGGGCAAGTTTTCCGTTTCGGGGAGCGTATTCGTCAAGATCATAAGGCGTGTGTTCCGGGTGAAGCTGGGGTAACATACCCTTCTTACGAGATCGCCTTGGAATATTCAGCTACTATAGGTGAGCAATATGATAACGCACAGGAACTTGGTTTTTCCAGAGCACCGCGAACATCGTTTTTATATTCGGCTGATTATAAACGCGATCAAATAACGCAAGATTTAAATTATCTGGGCAGTAAAACGCTACAGGTCCGCTACGACTCTATGCACCGTGCTACCAGTTCATCGGCAGTTACATCGCATGAATTTGATACATATAAAGCTCAAGATGAGTTGGACGTCGCAAAAGGTATTTATGAATTTTGTAAAAACGTAGCACCAGATCGCGCGCAAGAGGTGAAGGCAATCATCAATCGCCATTATAATGGTCAATTCCAACCAGAAGCCATGCAGGATTTAAAGTTTTTTAGAGCGCAAGAAGAATATGTAGATATTATGACATCTAGCCTGTAGGTTTTATGAATCAGGTTTGGCTCTGTGCATATAGACTTCCAGATGCGCATATGGAATTTCAATATTATTAGCCTTGAAGGCATCCCACAGTGAAAGCATCACATCACCCCGAATATTGGTGATGCCGCGCTCGGCATCTTTAATCCAGAAACGCAGCTTAAAGTTCAGTGAACTATCGCCAAATTTTACCAGATGACAAACAGGAGATGGATCGCGGCATATGCGTTTTGGGTCAGCATCAAGGGCTGCTTGTGCCGCAATTTCCTTAACTTCATGTGGGTCAGAATTGTAGTGAACGCCAAATTCAACCTCTAACCGGATCAGAGAATTGCCATGGCTCCAGTTTATAACACGTTGCGTAATAAATTCTTCATTGGGAATTAGAAAGGATTTGTTATCGCGCGTAACAATTTCTGTATAGCGGGCAGCCATATGATTAACCCATCCAAACGTCCCGTTTTCAAGTTCGATAACATCACCGGGTTCGATGGATCTGTCGACCAGCAACAACATACCGCTGAAAAGATTGGATATTCCTTTTTGTAATCCAAAACCAATCCCCAAACCAATGGCACCGCCAAAGACTGCAAAGAGCGATAGGTCAATGCCTGATATATTCACACCAATCAGGATTGCAATCGCAATCAAGACAACGCGGATAATTTTGGCAATCAAAACCTGTGACGAGCGTTTAAGGCTTGTTGATTTAAGAACGCGGCGCTCGGCAAAGGATGATACGAACGTTGCCACATAAATAAGGATAAAAAGATAGACAACGCTTTTGATGACGGCCAGAGCTGAAAGCCTGAAATCTCCAATGCTAAAGCCGATAGAATCAAGGATTTCCGTGGTTTGATCAAGCAATCCAAAGATGCTTAAGGCAGCCACACACCAGATCATCATGGCAAAAACATTTCGTACGGCATTATTATCAATAAATTGTACAATTATCCTGATAGCAATCCATGCAAGCAAAACCTTCATCATGCCATTGATGAGGCCGACATCCACGCCAATGGCTTCCGAGCTGGCAATGCGGGTTGTCATGAACAGCGATAACAGGGTCATGAAAGGAAAGAGCAATTTGCGCAAATTATTGGCAATACGTTTCGCGCGTCCTGGCAAATCAGAGCGCTCAATCAATATCTCAACGGGGGACTTGGCAAGGCGATAGAAAAAATATCCAAAGGAAAAGGCAAGGATAATAATAATGCCTTGGTAAAGTGTATTGGGAATGAGCAAATAATCTGTGAACCACAGAACTATTGCTTCCCACATTTTTGCTGCATCGAAACTTTCCAAGCCGTGAATCATAGTCTAAGCTTACCTGAATTTCAAAAGAGCACAAGTCAGGAGAAAAACTATGACGATAGATTATCTACATACAATGGTTCGGGTTACGGATCTGGACGAATCACTGGAATTTTACTGTGGTAAATTAGGTCTTGTTGAAATTAGCCGCAAAGATGTAGAGAAAGGGCGCTTTACGCTTGTTTTTCTGGCCGGTCCCGGAGACACAGAATCGGCCAAAATCAATAAAGCGCCTATGCTGGAACTGACCTATAACTGGCCGGATGAGCAGGGAAATATCGAAGAATACGGAGAGGGACGCAATTTTGGACATTTAGCTTATCGTGTTGATAATATATACGAGACATGCCAAGCACTTATGGATGCAGGCATTACAATAAGCCGCCCGCCGCGTGATGGCTATATGGCCTTTATTAGGTCGCCTGATAATATCTCCATTGAGCTCTTGCAGCGCGGAGACGCTATGCCACCGCAAGAGCCTTGGGCTAGCATGGAAAATACAGGGAAGTGGTAAATCAAAACGACTTAATTTGCGTTATCTGGCGATAGAATTTTCAAGGCCTCTTCTGGGTATTCTTCACGGAAATTATCTGTAAGGTCTTGAGGATGAGCCATCAAGCGGAAGAAAATAGGGCCGCAGAGAATATCAACCACGGTATCTGGATCAATATCATCACGAAACTCGCCGTTTTTCTGACCTTCTTCAATGCTGTAACGCATGGCATCCATAAGAGGCTCTAGCAGGTTGTCCTTGAAAATTTTAAGGGCTTCTTCGCTCGCCTGCGCTTCACTGAATAATTGGGCAATGGTCTGACCATTATGGCTATCGACCAGACGAATTAGCTTATCAAGTTGCATAATAATGGCTTCGCGGTGGTTGTTGGCCGTCGGCAGTGGACTTTGAAGGCCAGGCTGACTGGCAAGGGCTTCCATCACAACGGCTGTTTTATTGGGCCACCAGCGGTAAATTGTTGTTTTGCCAACCTTAGCTTTCTTAGCGATTGATTCAATACTGAGTTCTTGAACAGACGTCTGCAAAAGCAGCTTATTTGTCGCATTCAAAATAGCTTTTCGCGATTTTTCACTGCGCGGCCGACCTTTCTTGGCTTTGCTTGTTTCATCATCATAATCATTATCTAGTTCTGTAGTATTTGCCATGGTTCCCTCCTATCCCCAAACACAAGAGTAAAAACGCATCTTGCGCAGGTTAGAAAACTTATCGTGTCGTATCAAGATGATTTAGGTATGCAGCATTTTTCCTGTCTTGGCAAGGGCAAAGAAATCTATTTTAGAACTTAACCGTGTCGAAAAAATAAATGATTTAAAGTCAGTATTTTACCAATTATTTCTAATGTGGAGGGTGGTGTAAGATCAATAAAACGCATAAATTCGTTTATCAATTTTCATGCCCGATTCGAACCTTTTTTATCCAAACCGATTCGAATCTTAATCACGTGTAATTAAAACTGACTGCCTTGGAATGATCTTGGTGCTTGGTCAATGACAACAATGTGCCCGTTACGATATTCAAGCACTGCCAAACCGCGCTGAACAATACCATCTTTACGGAAACGGAAAATACCATCCACACCGGCAAAACCGTTTGGATTGGCAATGGATGCAGAATCAAAAGCGGGGTAACCGGTATTTTGCAATCCGCTGCGCGCCAGCACAGTTGCAAGAGCCGTCGCATCATAAGCCAAAGAGGCTATACGCTCAGGTTCTGTGTAATACAGGCTTTTGTAACGCTGTTCGAACTTGCTGCGGGCTTTCGGATCGGGTGCAGCAAACCACATACCGTCCAGTGACTTATCGCGCGCCAGAGATGGATCATCCATTAGCCCTGTGCCAAGACGTCGTACAGTTCTGGAAGGCATGTCATAATGGTTCAGGAAGCTGCCGATCTGACGGGCTGTAGCGCCGCCTACAGGCATTAGAACAGCGTCAAATGGAGGGCCGTAAGCATCTTTGGACGCTTGCCTTTGTTTATAATCAGTAAAGCTTGCCATGACAGAGCCAAGATTATTGGACTTAGGCGAAAATCTTTCAACGCGCGTTGTCGAAATGGGGCTGTTTTGTGTGATAGCTTGAAACGCCGCGACTACGCCATTGCCATAACTATCTTCTGGGCTTATGACCCCAATACGTGTAATTCCTTGTGCAGCAGAAAACCTTACAACGCGCTCCACTTGATCAAAAGGCAGGAACCCAATCAGGAAAGTCCGGTTATTGGCCAAGCGCCAATCCGTAGAAAAGGAAATCATATTAATATCGGCGCTTTGGGCAATCGGACGTGCAGAGCGCACAGAATGAGAAAAGACTGGCCCCAGCATGAGCTGCGCACCATCCTGAACAGCTTGCCTTGCCGCTCTGCGCGCGCCATCGGCTGTGCCCCCAGTATCACGCGGTAAAAGTTCAAAGTTACTATGCCCCATATCCATCAAAGCCATATGCGCAGCCTGGAGCATGGATTGCCCTAATCCTGCATGCTGACCACTTAGGGGAAGTAGAATAGCAACGCGAGTAGGCGGCATAACATCACCTTGATCGCGTGCCGAGAGGGGGGTGCCCAGAGCCTTGCCTTCGACAGCAGGAACATTAAGGTTACCCGGTGCTTGTTGCGCTGAACCAGATTGAGCTTGCTGGTTTTGCCATGGCTGGTTGTTATAACCGCCACCTGTGCAACCAGAAAGACCAAGCAGGGATATACATAAGAAACCAATGGTGAAAAAAAATCTTTTGAAATTTAATTTGTTCATGGCTGTGTTATTCTTCTCGCTGTTCATGATAGAAACCAAGATATAGAAAAGCTGATGCAAAAGCCAGAGCTAGAACAGACAGAAAAAGAATTGAGAAGCGGTCTTTATATTGTGGCCACCCCGATAGGCAGCTTGCGGGATATAACGCTGCGTGCGCTTGATGTATTGCGCCAGTGCGATTATATTCTGTGCGAAGATTCGCGTGTTACCGGAAAATTGCTGGCTGCACATGGTATAAAAAAAGAAACACGAATTTATAATGACCACAGTGACGAAGAAAAAAGGCTCTCTATTATCAATGCACTGGATGAGGGGAAAGTAATTGCTCTGGTCAGTGATGCTGGCAGCCCTTTGGTTTCTGATCCGGGATATAAGCTCACCCGTGAAGTAAGAAAGGGGGGCATATATATAACATCTGTGCCTGGTCCTTGTGCCCCGATTGCCGCCGTTCAACTTTCCGGCATGCCCAGCGATAAATTCAGCTTTTTGGGATTTCTGCCGCCAAAAACCGCGGGGCGTAATAAGCTTCTGGAGCAATGGAAAAACGTGCCCTCATCCTTGATTGTCTTTGAAACTGCGCCGCGCTTGCTCGCGAGCTTGCGAGATATATGCGCAGTGATGAAGGGACGAAAAGTGGCGGTTATACGGGAAATCACCAAACTTTATGAAGAAGTGCAAACAGGTGACATAGAACAAGTCGTGGAATATTACAAAGATAACGGTGCGCCAAAGGGAGAGATCGTTATTGTTATAGAACCCCCTTTAGAAGGGGCCTATAGCGAAGATGAAATTAAAGATATGCTACGTACTGAAATACAAGGAAGGGGCACAAAGGATGCTGCTTCTATAGTGGCAGACAAAGTAGGAATTTCAAAGAAGCAAGCCTATGATATGGCAATAGAAATTGTAAAAGAGCAGGATTAGAATGCTTGAGAAAACTACAAATTATGCACGTGGCGTTAAGGCCGAAGCTCTAGCCAGAAAGTATCTGGAGAAGCAGGGATATAAGCATATTAAAACACGTTATAAAACAAAATTTGGTGAAATTGACCTGATTATGCGAAATGGGAACATGCTGTGTTTTATAGAGGTGAAGGCTAGAGCTTCGGCTAGTGATGCGCTTGAGGCAATCACACCAAGAAACCGAAAACGTATAGAAAACTCGGCCCTGTTTTTTCTTTCAGAAAATCCCGAATTTAATGATGCAGACATGCGATTCGATGTTGTGACAGTATCAGGGGATAGTTCTATCCAGCATCTGGACAATGCATGGGAAACAGTTTCATAATGTACCAGAATGGCGATTCGTCAAGCGTTTTGCCGTTGATTGTATAATAGCGTAAATCAAAAAAATCAGGGTTTTTCCAATGAAAATGCAAACCTTATTATTTGTAACAGCCTCATCAATGGTTTTGTCATCATGCAGCATGTTAGGTCTTGCGACGGGCGCAGGCGTAGCTGTCGGCACGGCTGCCGTGCAGGAAGGCGGTCTGTCCAGAGCCGCAAGCGATGCGCGTATCCAGACCGAGATCAATAGTTTATGGTTTCGTCATAATATGGATATCTTTACCAAGTTGGATTTGACCATAAATCAAGGTCGCGTTCTGATTACTGGCGTTGTACAAGATCCCCAGCACCGCGTTGATGCGGTACGCCTTGCATGGCAGCCATCAGGCGTTAAACAGGTTATTAATGAAATTAAAGTCGCAGGTAGTGCAGGTTTAACAGGTTTCGCCAAAGATGCATGGACAAGCGGCCGTCTGCGTACAGCTCTTATTCTGGATAAAGATATTGAATCCATAAATTACTCGATTGATACTGTGCAAGGAACCGTTTACCTAATGGGCTTTGCGCAAAACCAGCAAGAGCTTAATCGTGTAATCGAAAAGGCTAGAACCATTGAAAATGTCCGGCAGGTTGTGAATTACGTGAAGCTTGTAGGTACACCAGAACTGCCTGACGGCAGCCCGCCACAAGACTTTGGCGGTACCGGAAATTATAATTACGATAACACCAATTACAATCAGGGGCAGATGCAAAACAATACAGCCTCTGGCGGGGCGCCTGTTGCGCCTGTTACTCAAGGTGATCCGATTGATTGGAGCCAGGACAGTATATACGATCAGTAGAATTTCTGGCGTTGTAAATTTAGGCTCTATGTTGAGGAATGGACGCGTTTAAACCGGATGAGTATTGGCAGAGCATCATAACTGATCAGGATTCTGATTTGGATTTGGCCTATGCTTTATTGGCGCTTTACTCCGGTTTTCACAAAGGCTTGTCTTTATTCCGTTACGTCAGCCATTTATCAAGTCTAAGTGATGAGGTCTCAAAGCGTTTTGATTCTTTGGTTGAAGAAGGTGCAAATAATGATGCCCGTACGCGCCTAGCTGCACTAAAACACATAATCCATGATGCGCAAGAATATATGGTCGCCAATGATGATGAGGCCGATATAACTGAAAGCTGTGACCTTATCAGAGCGATAGATAACAGGTCGGCCCATGCGGGGATTTTGGCTCTGCTATATATACGCACCGCCCAATCATTGGGGTGGCAAGCCGAGATTTTATCCATGCCGGATCATTATATTTGTCGTTTGATCCATGAAGGCGAGTATATCATTTTTCATCCCGTAGAAGGGTGCATGATTCTGGAGGCGCCTGATCTGCGAAAAATAATCAAAGATACATTGGGACAACAAGCTGAGTTGTCTAATGCTTACTTCAAGCCTTTGCCAAAAAGAGACTTCTTGATCAAGGTTCTGAATCCTCTGAAAAACCGGTATATCGAGGCTGGGGATTACAAATTTGCATTGGATTTAGTTAAGAAAATGCGCGAACTTGCCCCATATGAGTATCGTTTGCTTTTTGATGCAGGCGTGTTGAATGCGCGTATCGGTAAGGATGATGATGCCATTTCAGATCTGGAAGATTATATTGATATGGCTCCGAATGCTCGTGATCGTGATGACGCATATTTGCTTTTGAATGAATTAATAATGAAGCAGGAATAATATTATTCGCTCTGACAGAGTTGGGGATGAAATTTGAATCCGCTTGCAAGGCTCGCGCTGAGTGCTTAATAGTGGAGTCTAGAAGAGATTCGGTTTTGCATTTTATAAATGCTTGTTTAAAAAAGATTTTGAGTTTTAAAATAATAGAGTTAGGAAGGAAAATCCCATGTACCGACGTTATTTAATGATAGGTGTTGCTGCAATTACACTGGCAGCATGTACGGGTAGCAATGATGGTGAAGTTGATACGTCTATGACAGATTCTGCAATGATGTCAGGCGAGCCTGTTTATGTAGAAGATGGTCCTGCTCCGGGGACGCAAGCTGATCTCGTTGTGAATGTCGGTGATCGTGTGTTCTTTGACACAGATAGTTCAAACCTGACACAACAAGCCAGAATGACTTTGGAAAATCAGGCGACATGGATGGCGCAATATCCATCTTTGGTCGTGACAGTCGAAGGCCATGCTGATGAGCGCGGCACACGTGAATATAACTTGGCCTTAGGTGAGCGCCGCGCAAATTCTGTTAAGAGCTACCTTACAGCACTCGGTGTTGACTCTTCACGTATTTCGACTGTGAGTTATGGTAAAGAAAGGCCTGCTGTTCCGGGCTCAAGCCCTGAGTCATGGTCTCAAAACAGACGAGGCGTGACTAAGGTCGAGTGATCTGATTAAAAAAGACGAAATTAAATAAATGATACGTCCTAAATACTTCAAAAGCAGATTTCCTATTGTTGCGGTATCTCTGGTGGCTTTAATGTCACCGGATATATCTTATGCTCAAAACCAATATGGTTCTGCGGCTGCGATGGAGATCAGAGTTCAAGAATTGGAACAGGAAATCCGTCGTCTGACGGGCACAATTGAAGAGCAAAATTATGAAATTCGTCGTTTGAAAGAGGAACTGGAAACTGTCGCAGGTGATGTCCAGATGAGATTGCAAGCCTTGGAGGGGGGCAGTGGCTCTGGTGCTACATCGAATTACAGATATGGTGAGTCTGTTGCTGCTCGGGATGATCGTAACAGCAGAACACAAGCTGATTGGAGCTCGGGGCAGCCTGCAGAAAAAGACGATGATTTTTATTATTCATCTCAATCAGGCCAACTTGGAACCATTCGTCAATCTGCCGAAAGTAATAGCCCAGTAGCCTCTGGTGACAGCGCAGCATCAGATTACGAGCGTGCTTTTGCGCTTGTTAAAACGCGGGATTTCGACGGAGCAGAAAGCGCCTTTGAAAATTTCATGCAGCGCTACCCCGATAGCTCTCTCATTCCCAATGCAAAATACTGGTACGGTGAAACATTCTATGTGCGTGGAAATTACGAAAAAGCCGCGCGTATTTTTGCTGAGGGTTATAAGAATCACCCGAACGGGCCAAAAGTTGCTGGAAACCTCCTGAAGCTGGGTATGTCTCTGGCTGGTATGGGCAAGACGCAAGATGCCTGTGTGGCTTTCAAGCAGCTTAAGAAAGATTATGCAAGCACAGCCGCCAATATCTTAAACCGTGCTGATACTGAAATGGAAAAGATCAATTGCCGTTGACAAAGCCTCTTGCTACTCTGCGCAAAATATGAAAATTGCAGATATGCTTGGTTTAAAAGAAAAATTTTCTATGAACATGAATGAGCACTTTTCTAAAACCCTTGATGGGATAGAAAAAGTGGCTGTGGCTGTTTCCGGCGGGCCGGATAGTCTTGCGCTTATGAACTTATTGCATGGTTGGGTCATACAACAAAAAAAATATCTTCATGTCTTAACCGTAGATCATAACTTGCGTCCAGAATCTGGTGATGAAGCTCAAAAGGTTGCTGATATTGTATCGGCCTATGATGGTGCAACGCATAAAACGCTGGTCTGGGATCATAAAGGAGAGCTTGAATCTCGTGTGCAGGAAACCGCGCGTGAGGTACGTTACGAATTAATCTCAGCTTATATAAAAGAGCAGAATATTCAACATCTTTTTCTAGGGCATCACATGGATGATCAGGCTGAGACATTCCTTTTTCGCTTGGCAAAGGGAAGTGGTTTAAAGGGGCTTTCCTCTATGTCTGAAATCCAGCCTATGGATAATGGCATCATCTTGTGCCGCCCCTTATTGAATGTATCAAAAGCTGAACTGATAGAATATTGCCATAAGTTTAATCTGGAATATTGTAAAGATCCGACTAATGACTTGGATAAATATGCTAGAGTGCGCTTGCGTAAATCTATGGAAATATTAGAGCAAGAGGGCTTAAGTGCAAAGCGTCTGGCAAAAACAGCGCAACGTCTGGATAGGGCTGAAAGAGCCTTGGATAAAGTTGCTGCAAAGGCCTTAAAGGTAGCTATTAAAGATAGAAAAACTGGCTGTATTGAAATGGAATTTGCGGCAATCAAAAAAGAGCCTGAAGAAATTGCCTTTCGTATCATTCAAAAGGCGATGGAACAGCTCTATGATGATAATAGTTCATATGGTCCACGCATGGAAAAGGTTGAGGCGCTATTTTACGATTTAATGAAACCAGAGCCTTTTCGCAAACGAACTCTAGGCGGGATAATCTTTGAAAGAAAAGATAATCAGGGGCAAAAGACTATTGTTTTGTACCACGAGCAGTAATAAGATCAGCCCTTGATCAAAGGTTTTTCAAAAAGAAAAATTGAGAAAGAAAAGAAGAGAAAGTCAGTGAATAATACAAACCGCAATTTACTTTTTTGGGCCGTAGTCGGGCTTTTTATCATCATGTTGCTGTCAATAGCGCAAGATGCCCAAAAATCAACCTATACGAGCTCTGAAGATATTAACTACAGCCAATTTCTGAAAGACGCGCAAGCGGGCGGTATCTCCGAAGTGTTAATTAAGGGCAATGATCTCTACGGAAAATATAACTCTGGTGAAAAGACATTCAAAACCAAAATTCCGCCTGAGGAAAATATTGTCATGCGTCTTGAAGGCACAAATGTCGAGATCAAGGCCGAAGACCCTGATCCGCCGCAAATTAGCCTGATGTATATTTTTGTCAATGTCTTGCCTATTTTGATTTTGATAGGCTTTTGGATTTTCATTATGCGCCAGATGAATGGCAAAGGCGGCGGCGGCGGCGCGATGGGGTTTGGTAAATCTCGTGCGAAGATGCTGACAGAAAAGCAGGGAACTGTTACTTTTGAAGATGTGGCAGGTATTGAGGAAGCCAAGCAAGATCTCGAAGAAATCGTTGAATTTCTAAAAGACCCACAAAAATTCCAGCGCTTAGGCGGACAAATCCCGAAAGGAGCACTGCTTGTTGGGCCTCCGGGGACTGGTAAAACGCTTGTTGCTCGTGCCGTGGCTGGTGAAGCGGGCGTGCCATTCTTTACCATTTCGGGGTCGGACTTCGTTGAAATGTTTGTTGGAGTT
>DCKO01000123.1 GCA_002320665.1 Micavibrio sp. UBA1672 | reverse complement strand
CCGCTCAAACTTTTCCTTAGACATAGCTTTTCCTTTACCTTCATCCTGTCAAATGTAGAAAACACCTGCATTCGAGCAGGCAAATTAAACCAATGCATTCATGTAGAAAACCTATGCCTCGATGTCAACGGGTTTTTAGGGTTTTGCGCAAATATTTTTGGAGGGATATTTGAGTGTACTACCTCTAATAAAAATTCTAAAGCGGCGAAGCACCCCAAAAAGCAAAAAACAAAGCTGCGAAGGTGTAGACTGGAATAAAAACAACTGAAACAGCTATAAGAATACAAACAGTACTACAAATTGCCATCAGCTTATTTTTTATTCCGTCATGGAAAAAAGTAATTAATATCAAACTGGAAATGCACCGAATAAGCCACCATATAACAAAATCAATAATTATTGTAAGCGATTTACTGCCAAACATATAATATTTATAGCCATACTCCAAAATCTGATTTCCGAACCCAAATGGCAGGATACAAGTAAAAAGAATAAATAACACAATAGCCCACTTCACACCCTCAAGCGGCTTATTTTCTTTAACTATTTCATCTGCTTCAATTTCAGTCATAAGAATATTACGCAGAAAAACCGCTATATAGTCAATAACGATCTCTGAACGTAAATATCTATCAATTTCACAGAGAATAAACTGGAGCGGGTGACCGGGATCGAACCGGCATATTCAGCTTGGAAGGCTGACGTTCTACCATTGAACTACACCCGCTCGGGTGGCGCAAAAGCCAAGTAGGATTATGGTTTATTCGTTTTGCACTTAAAAATCAAGAACCAGTTTTTAAAATATACTTTCCTTTTTATGCACATTCGCTACACTGCGGCTCTTCAAGGCATATGGCCTTGGCGGTTTTAATAAAATGAAATGATAAGTGACTAATATGTTTCCGGAACTTGATACGAATGTTGATCTAGAAGAAATCTCGAAGAAAGCCCTTAAAGTCTGGGCGGATAACAAAATCCATGACTTCACGCCAAATTCCGGCAAGCCCGTCTTTTCCGTGGACACGCCGCCCCCTTATGTTTCGGCCTCGCATTTACATGTTGGTCACGCTATGTCCTACACTCAGGCCGAAATTATCGTGCGCTATAAACGCATGATGGGCTATGAGGTGTTTTACCCAATGGGCTTTGACGATAACGGCCTGCCGACCGAGCGCCACGTAGAGCAAGTCCATAACATCAAGGACAAATCCCAGATCAGCCGCTCTGACTTTCGCAAACTCTGCGTTGAGGAAACACAAGCCGGTGCAAAAACATACGAGCATCTCTGGCGCGCTTTAGGGATTTCCGTGGACTGGAATTTGCGCTACTCCACGATTGACGAGCGCTGCCAGCGTGTGGGTCAACTCTCATTCATTGATCTATACAAAAAAGGCCTGATCTACCGCGCCGAAGAACCAGTGCTTTGGGATACAAAATTCCAGACCGCCCTCGCCCAAGCCGATTTAGAGACCATCGAGCGCAAAGGGAAACTCTTTGACATCGAATTCAAAGCCGAGAGCGGCGATCCGCTGATTATCTCCACCACCCGCCCAGAACTGATCCCAGGTTGTGTAGGCATGTTCTTCAACCCCGATGATGAGCGTTATGCACATCTTAAAGGCAAAAAAGCCATCGTCCCGATTTTCGGTCACGAAATCCCGATCCTGACATCCGAGGCCGTAGAAAAAGAATTCGGAACAGGTCTGATGATGTGCTGTACCTTTGGCGATAGCGAAGACGTGGAAAAATGGAAAGAGCATAATCTGGACACCCGCATCTGCATCACCGAAAACGGCAAGATGAGTGATCTAGCCGGAGAGTATGAGGGATTGCAAATCGTTGAGGCACGCGCGCGGATTGTCAAAGACCTTAAAAGCCAAGAACTTATCAAGGCCGAGAAAACCGTCAATCAGGCCGTCTCCGTCGGAGAGAGATCAGAAGTGCCAGTCGAGTTTCACATGGCGCCGCAATGGTTCATCAAGGTTCTGGATCATAAAGAACGTTTCCGTAAACGCGCCGAGGAACTGAACTGGTTCCCCGATCATATGAAGGTGCGGCTTTATAACTGGATTGACGGGCTAAAATATGACTGGAACGTCTCGCGCCAGCGCTATTACGGCGTACCCTTCCCGCTCTGGTATGTAACGGATAGTGACGGCAAGATTGTTGATACGATTATCGCAGACGAAGCTGACCTTCCGGTTGATCCGATGGAAAATGAGCCGCCAGCTTGGGCAAAAGAGAAATTCAAGGATTATGAAATCGTACCTGAAACCGATGTGATGGACACGTGGATGACCTCCTCGGTTAGCCCTCTCATTAATGCAAATTGGAAATCATTAGATGAAGACCTTACGGCAAGTGGCATCTATCCTATGTCCTTGCGTGTTCAGGCGCATGAGATCATCAGGACTTGGCTATTCTATACGATGATCAAGTCCGAATACCACACAGATTCCCTGCCTTGGGAAGCCGCGATGATTTCCGGATGGGGGCTGAATGAACAGGGCAAGAAAATCTCCAAACGCAGTCTTGAGCAGGAAACCGATAAGGACGGCTATAACCGCTTTAATCCCGATAACTTAATCGGGAAATACGGCGCGGATGCTGTGAGATACTGGGCTGGTGGCGCAAAGCTTGGGCAGGATTTAAAATTCTCGGAAAAAGAAATCAAGCGCGGGAAAGCCGCCGTGACCAAGCTCTGGAACGCCACGCGCATGGCCTTCACCTATATGAAAGATTTCGATTACGCGAAGGATGCTGTGCCTTTATCTGAGCGCACCATCGAGGATCAATGGATCATTGCCGAGCTGCAAAAAATTGCAGCTGAAGCCACCGATCACATGGAGAAGCTCGATTACGCCGCCGCAAGAAACATTATCGACCGCGTATTTTTCATGTCCTACTGCGATAATTATCTGGAGATGATCAAGCTACGTTTTCAGGATGGCAGCACGTGGAGTGAGGATGAGCTTAAGTCCACGCAAAGCACGCTGTTCGAGGCGACAAGAATGCTGCTCGGCCTGTTTGCACCGTTTATGCCGTTTGTCACCGAAGAGCTATATCAGAACGCTGGCAAGTTCGGCGAAAACCACCCTTCCCTTCACGTCAGTACTTGGCCGAAACCGCAAAGTTTGCATGAGGTCACAGAAAAAGATGATATAGAGTTTATCCTCTGGGCACTGGCGGAAACCCGCAAAATCCGCTCGGAACAGAAAATAGGTGCTGGTGCAATCCTAGAAGTCGTTACGTTGGAATTCACGGAAGACAGCGATATTGAAACGGCAAAGCGTCTGGAGAAGTCTATCGTGACAGCCATCCGCGCGAAGGAAATCGCAGTTCAAAAAGGCTCGGAGAAGAAAATCTCGGATGTGATCGCGCCAAAGAAGGATGACGCATAGATATAAAAACGACAAGCCTTGTCGCCCGCTGCAATCTTCGCTAAAATCCTACTCTGGATTGAAAATGACGGAGATAACTATGCGAAAGACCGCTTTTCTGGTCGCTTTAGGGCTATGCATCATGACCCTGCCCCGAATTGCCTATGCAGCCGAAGAAAAAACGTCTGTGTTTAACGGAGAATGGGCGGGTTACGGATATATGTGCTTTGCAGGGAACAGCAACACTCTAAAGCCCTCTCCCAAAGAAATGGTCAACATAGAATATACCAATAATAAAATTGTTGCCACCAAGCTCACCGGAGATCCATGCGTCACCGCCGGACAAATCACATGGTACGCACAAATCCCAAGCACTATCGAATACGGCAAATATTATCAAGCAAAATGGCATGGCGGACGCCCCTCCAGACCGAACTCTTCTTGGCATGATGGCCGCATCATTTTTATAACGGACTCGGAAATCCGGCTACACGGCAAAAGCCAAGAAAACTGGAGCATCACTTTCACGAATAAGTATAAGTGAAACCAAGTTTCTGCAATTGCATGTGCACTCAAGTCGCCTTCCGAAAGCTCGCCTTCATCTTGGCTTTTAGGCGGGCCATTTTTTCCTTGCGGTTATTATCCTGCTCGGCGGCGGCGATGCGCTTATCCTGACGGGAGAATTCATCCTCGTCATAATCAATATCCGAGCTTTTGAGCCGCGCATTATGCGAGGCCCGTACAAGCTTATACGGATCGGCAATCGCAGGCAAATGTACATCATCAATAAACCGACAATCTAGCCGCACCGCCCCATACCCGATAAACCAGCCCAACATCCCATGATTTACATGCTCGGCACGGATATCCTCCAGATCGACCTGATCTATATTCACAAAAATCAAGCCGCGCTTATAGATAATCCTCTGGCTGGTCAACGCCACCTCATGCGAGATATAAATCAGGAAATACGGAATAAAGATCGCAAAACCCACCAAAATCATCATATAGGGAATAGGCGTAAAGAACTGATCGAACACAACCCCGAAGACATTAATATCAAGCAATAGCTTAGCCGCCGTCAGGGTCTTTGACCCCGCATAATAATACAAAACATAATCCAGACCAAAGCCGATCAAAGCCATCAACACCAGCCAAAAGAACCCTTGCGCTAGATAAATCCAGTGTGGACGGCGCAAAGAAATCAGTTTTTCATTACGCCCGACAAGTGCGGCAATGCGTCTCATATTATGCTCCCTTTAGTTGTGAAGTGAGTATGATATTGAAACAGCATAAGAAAAATGACAAGGGTCAATTATTATTTTTGGAATGACGTAAAGAAAAAATTTTAATGTGCAAAAGGAGATGGCTGCTCATCATCACCAAGTCTTGCCGCAGCACGAAATGACATACCATTGCCGGATCGTGGTGCAGAACCATAAATCAAGTCCTGCTTTAACTGTCCGTCATCTGTAAACCAACGCAGTTGCTCGGGTATATGGGCAAAGCGCTCTTGCTGCAACCTGTTACGAACAATTTCAATAGAACGCGCCTCGAAATCATCTCTTTTTGATGGCTCCATATCCCAATAGGCCAAAGCATATGGACACTCACCCGGATCAAGCGACAAAATAGTATGATCAGGCAATATTGTAACTTCCTTCATCTCGGTTAAGTCTGGCGCAAAACAAGTATCTTCTGCCAATTGCCCCATCAGAGATGGCAAAGGCGAGCTCACCTTTAGATCGCGGACATGCACAAACGGCATTTCTTCAATCTGGACTTTAGAATCAATATTTATGGGGTCAGATAAACTCTGGATTAATCCGGGAAATTTATTACGCAAACTTTCTTTCCATATATGATTACTTTTTGCTCTAGGATCTGAGGTCATCCTTAAAGCCGAAACATTATCCTTACTTTTGCCAAGCATCACATAAGATGAATACCCTTCTTTCAAAAAAGAAAAACTCTCAAAATCTGTATTATCTCTGATTTTCTTTTCTATATGATCTGCGACCTCAAGCATGTTGCCTATTGAATGAAGTCTTTTGAACATAAAAAAGTTATTAAAATTAAAAACAAACTTATCGTCTTCTTGATCATAATGAGATTGCACAATATCAGAGATATTTTGCCACTCTCGCTCATCAGGATCAAATCCAGATGGCAAAATACCATATCGCGGATGCTCATAATACTGCGCCCCCACGCACAAATCATCGACTTCTTGCTGGAAAAGTTGTCCTAACGATCCTTCACCCATAATATCACCCGTTTTTTACATACTAATAGGTCACTATAGTACATTATCGGCGCGATCTTCAAACTTTCTTTATCCGAAAACTTTTATCAATATATGCTTATGGTGCTTGATATGATCTTCGATAAAGCTTTGAATAAAATAATAGCTGTGATCATACCCTTCATGCAGCCGAAGATTTAAGCCCTGCCCTGCTGCACCGCAAGCCTCTGCGAATAAATCAGGTTTGAGTTGTTCTTCAAAGAAATTATCAGCCGCCCCCTGATCGATCAGAATTTCTGGATAATCACCCCGCTTGCCAAAACCTTTCATCAAGGCACAAGCATCATGTTTAAGCCACTCGGCCTTATCATCCCCCAAATATCCCGCAAAAGCTTTTTGCCCCCATGGCACTTGTGACGGGGCAACAATTGGTGAAAAAGCCGATATGGATTTAAACAAATCCGGATATTTTAATCCCAAACTCAGCGCACCATGCCCGCCCATCGAATGCCCACAAATGCCTTGCCTTTCATCTAAAACAGGAAACTCGCTGCAAATTCGCTGGTTTAATTCCTTGATAATATAGCTTTCCATTTTGTAATAAGCGGACCACGGTGCCTTCACCGCATCAATATAAAATCCGGCCCCTTTACCAAAATCATAAGACTCCGCAT
>DCKO01000055.1 GCA_002320665.1 Micavibrio sp. UBA1672 | reverse complement strand
TCTTGCTCTTGCTCCATCCAATCCATAGTGGCCGCACCATCATGCACCTCACCAATCTTGTGTGACTTACCTGAGTAGTACAAAATACGCTCAGTTGTCGTCGTCTTACCCGCATCAATATGCGCCATAATTCCAAAGTTACGGTAATTTTCAATTGCGTGTTCGCGTGCCATGATGTTCGTTCCCCTTCTTTACTACCAGCGATAATGAGCAAATGCTTTGTTGGCTTCAGCCATTTTATGCGTATCGTCACGCTTCTTAACAGCAGATCCACGGTCACTCGCAGCATCATAAAGCTCAGCTGCCAAGCGATCACGCATTGTGTTTTCACTGCGCTTACGAGCAGCATCAATAATCCAGCGCATAGCCAAAGCAACAGCGCGCTCATTACGAACCTCTACAGGCACCTGATATGTTGCACCACCAACGCGGCGTGAACGAACCTCAAGACGAGGCTTAACATTTTTCAAGGCATCATGAAAAAAGCGCAACCCAACACTTTTATAGTTGATTACGCCTGAATCGCCATCACCGGACTCATCCTTATCATCGCCTTTTTTAGTATTTTCGTTAACAGGCTTTTTACCATCAAGAATTTCAAGAGCACCATAAACGATACCTTCCGCAGTGGATTTCTT
Source organism: Micavibrio sp. UBA1672 (assembly GCA_002320665.1). Taxonomy (GTDB): domain Bacteria; phylum Pseudomonadota; class Alphaproteobacteria; order Micavibrionales; family Micavibrionaceae; genus UBA1672. The sequence continues at coordinate 3,736 of DCKO01000055.1, read as the reverse complement.
ACCATCCAGCATCAAATTATTGATAAATTTCGAAAGCACCACATCCGCGAATTTCGGATCTGGTAGAATTTCTCTTTTTTCTGCTCTATGACGACGAGACATATATCTTTCCTCTTAACTAAATTATTTCGGACGCTTCGCGCCGTAACGGGAGCGTGACTGCTTACGGTCTTTCACGCCTTGCGTATCAAGCGCACCACGAATAATTGTATAACGCACACCAGGCAAGTCCTTTACACGACCACCACGAACAAGAACAACAGAGTGTTCCTGCAAATTGTGACCTTCACCAGGAATGTAACAAATGACTTCGATACCTGTTGTCAAACGAACCTTTGCCACTTTACGAAGCGCTGAGTTTGGCTTCTTTGGCGTGGTTGTATAAACACGTGTACAAACACCGCGACGTTGCGGGTTACTTTTCAAGGCTCTGTTCTTTTTTCTTTTCACAATCTGCTGACGCGGCTTGCGAATAAGTTGTTGAATGGTTGGCATATCAAACCCTTCTTCAATAAATAAAAATTCAAAACTGTTCGGATGAGGGCATTTAGCTTAGGGAAAACGCTCTTGTCAATTAAAACATGACAAGCGGCTTAAAAAATTTCCGCAGAGCAACCGAAAAACAATTTTTTCGGATGTTGCCCGTCCCTACTTATCTTTCACAGATTTTCAGAAACGTCCATCACAGTGGCGCGGAATATAGGGGAAAGAAAATCTTACGTCAAGAAAAGTTTTAACAAAAAATTAAGAAAAAAAACTTTTTAATCAAAATGCTTAGATTTCATCTTTTATTTAAGCATAGAAACATTCTATAAATACCGCAAATGGATTATAAAACCTTTACCAAAAGTCAATATAGTTTGCTGCAAAATGTCCTTATACTATTAGGGGCAAGCTGCCTAATAAGTCTTATTCCAATTTTTATTTTTGGCATTACAGTAGGCCATGACCCAGGCTATTACTATATCTCTTACGAAAGCTTTAAACACCATGTGAATGGAGGGGAAATATACCCTCGCTGGTTAAGCGACATAAATGCAGGCTATGGCGGTGCCAATTTCTACTTCTACCAACCTTTTCTATTCTATCTTTTATATGTGTTGGATGCTCTGACCCTTTTTACACTTTCGACCAACCATATCTTAACATTGGGCATTACAACTTGTCTTTTTTTATCCGGTTTAACTTTTTTTATATTTGCACAAAAATATACAAGCCCAAAACCAGCAGTGGTACTTGCCCTTATTTATATGGTTATACCCTATCATTTATGGTGGGACCTTTATGAACGCAAAGCCTTAACCGAATTTGCTGCTTATATATGGATTCCCCTAATTTTCTACAGCATAGACAAAGATATGTTCAAAAAGCCCAAGAATATTACTTGCTATGGCCTTGCTTATGCAGCCTTAATCATGACGCATCTTCCCTCTGCTTTAATCACATCATTCGCAATATTGTTTTACGGCCTTTTTCAAAGCATAAAACAAAGAACAATTCCTGCTGTTTTACTTTTTAATATAAGACTAGGATTTCTCTCTTTACTGGGCATAGGAGTAGCAGCCATATATTTATATCCAGCTCTAACTTTATTAGAACACGTAAACTACGCTTATCTTTGGACTGACTTCTATGATTATAAAAACCACTTTCTTATGCCGGCAGGAACTTATGATGGTCATAGCATTTACAATGGTGAAATATCAGGAATGCCTGGCTATCTGTTTACACTCGCGACGAGCCAAATAGTTCTATGTGGATTGGTTTTCTATACATTTTATAAAAAAACAGACCTACAAACAAATAAGGACTTCATGCTATTTTTTGGCTTAGCCCTTGCCTGTTTTCTAATGATGAATCCAATATCGAACATCATCTGGGAGGGTTTCCCCCTATTACAACGAATTCAGTTCACATGGCGCCTGATGATTATGATGGACTTTATTACATTAGCCTTATTATGCAGCGTATTTTCTGAGAAACTACAAGAAAACCCAATATCAAAACTTGTTATAGTCATAACGGCATTTATTTTAATTTTCACATCACTTATTAGTGTTGTTTTCATCAGCACACTCAAAGGCCTGCCACCTCAAGATGCTATTGATTTTCGGTATGCTGTAAAACGCCTTACCGAAGAGCATATTCCTACCAATAATGGCAAAGGAGTAGCCCTTAATGATGTTTTTAGGAATAAACCACCAGAATTTCTGATTGTCACTTCAGGACAAGCCAAAACATCCTATGAGCCCTATGCTGCCCGACATTTTAAGATTCAGGTCAATGCAAGAACACCTGCCACAATCCAAGTAAGACAATTTATGTTTCCTGCATGGCATCTTGTCAAAATAGAAAATGGAAAAAACTCGCATATCCAACTAAGTGCTATAGAACCCCATGGCCTGATCACTTTTAATATTCCCGCTGGAAAACACAGCCTTGAACTCAGGCTAAGTTATTTCAAAGAAGAATATCATGGATTCATGATTTCAGTTTTTTGTTTATGCGCCCTTTTACTATTTGGTTATAGTCATAAAAACACGCTCAACACTCAAAGATCCTTTAAAACCAATTGATCTAATTGCGGTTTATTTTTTCTATTCTGATATTTTTCGGAAGACTGAAGTTCTTCTACAAAAGACTTCATATCACTAATCCCGCATTTTGTTGCGAGCTTCTGTTGATAGGCTTTAGCTATATATTCTGCCCTATTTTCTGGCGTATCCTCTCCAGCATGTGCAAGCCTATCCACCACCTTGCGTTCAAATCCATAAGCAGGCATAACAACAATATGAGAACTTCTGCTTTGGTCCATATGTTTAAAGGCCAAGTGATCCCGACCGGAAATAAAGTCAGACTTTTCTGAATTTGGCCCAGCTAGCAAGTTTACTGACTCCAAAGCATTCGCTGAAACATCATTAAGAATTTTTCTATCATTTTCAGCAATAGACGGAAAAAATTTACCAACTTGCGAGCGAAGATTCACTTTAGCCCATGACTCATCACGCATTTTTTTCATAGCTTTCATTGTACCCGATGGCAAATCTTCTGGCTGAATAGGATTCCTTAGGACGCCCATCATTTTATCCGGTTCATCAAGGTACATCCACGCCAGATGTGCATTAACACGCATAATATCATCATTAAGATTGAAAGACCCATGATCCACATGACCATCTTTTTTTGTCCAGACATGCAAGTGGTCACTATTCATAACAACCACACTAGAAATCTGGCTATTATCACTATTCAACTGGGTAGTTAAAGTCTCATAACCATCATTTTGACGATCCCAACACGTATTATTATCCAAAGCAATCTTGCCTTTGGACCTGCTGTTAAACAATGCCTTAAGGCCTAACCCCAAACCTGCAACAGTCAAAGCCACACCCGTTGTCGCAACAGCTTTTATAATAATTTCTTCAGGAGCACTCATAATTATCACCCAATATTATTTGTTTTTCTTTACCTTAGAGCACAAATAAATAGAAGATGTCAAGAAACATGCCCACATGACAAAAGGCCCGACATAACAGCCGAGCCTTTTATGTGATCTTAAATTAATAACGATTTCAACCGTTAGCAGCTTCCTTTGCTTCAACTTCTGCATCATCACCAGAAGCCTCAGTAGCTTCCGCCGCAATACCTGCATCGATAGATGTATCCGGCAATGCCGCTTCTGCTTTACGCATCTCGGCCAAAGCTTCTTCGTCACGCTCGGCAGCAACGCGTTTAA
>DCKO01000026.1:40104-40313 GCA_002320665.1 Micavibrio sp. UBA1672 | reverse complement strand
AATCCATCGACATGGTCACAGACGATTGACGCTGTGTATTGGGCTGGTGAGTTTGATCCTGCTCTGACAGATCAGTCCGAAGCGTTGATCCGTGACATCATGGAGAATTTGAATGGCAACACGTTGATCGGCATCGAGCATTTGGCGGATGTGAATTTCGTCAGCCAGACAATGCAGCAAGCCGCCATGAATGGTGATTTGAATGTTGT
>DCKO01000026.1:0-39730 GCA_002320665.1 Micavibrio sp. UBA1672 | reverse complement strand
ACCTATGTGAATCCATCGACATGGGTCGACGTTATTTTTTGGACCTATTCATATTCTCTTGTTAATGGCGCAGAAGCTGTTGATCTTCTAAATAATATTATGGAGAACTTGGGTGGTAATCAACTGGCTCATATTTCTGATCTTGTTGTTATGGATGCCGGAATCGTTCTGACGGATTCACTTGGCGGTATGATACCAAATATTGCTTTCGGCATCGCTACTGAAGTGATTTTCTCAAATGATCTTACTTATATAACAAATCAGGCAGACATGATCAGAGCTATAGTAAATAATCTGGATGATCAGGCTGAAACGCTTGTTAATCCTGAACATTGGTCAGGCACAATTTCAAATTTAATGTCATATAGTGATAACGTGCCTATGTCAGATCAGAAACTGGAAATTATTAAATCTTTGATCGATGATATCATGTCAAATCTGGCTGATAATACATTAGCCGAAATCAGTGATTTGGTTGATATGACTTGGATCAGTCAAGATTTTGAGTATATCGCTCAATATGGCTTGGAATTTGGTCAAGAAGATCTAATGGATGCTGTATTGAATCACTTCAGCAATGTTGATTTACAACAGCTTGATATCGCAGGCATTGAATCCCACGGCACTGTTGATATTGGTACAAATGGCAGTGACTATATGACGGCCTTGCCAACAGGGGTCGAAGCGGCATTCGGACTGGATGGTAGTGACTTCATCTACGGTAATACCGGAGATAACAAACTCTTCGGTGGGGATGGAAATGACTACGTCTTTGATTTCGCTGGTGGCGAAAACGAGATCCATGGCGGTAATGGTAATGATTACCTATATGACTCCATTGGTGGAGAGTTGTTTGGCGGTGCTGGCGATGATGTACTTTATATCGGCTCAGGAGATAATGTTATGGCTGGTGGAGAAGGAACAGATACTTACCTTGTATTCGGTACAGTTTCACAATTCTCTGGAAATACAAATGTCATTACAGACTTCAGCACAACCGAAGGTGATAACCTTGATCTGAACTGGATATTGTCATCTGGTTACGATCCTGTACAAGATGCGATTGAAGACTTCATTATCTTGACGGATAATGGTACTGATACGCTTGTATCTGTAGACGTTGATGGAACCGGCGCTGGTCAGGTTGCACATGATCTTGTTCTTCTTGAAGGTGTTACAGGCGCAAGCATAGAAGACATCGTGAATACTGACACACTTGTGTAGTTACTTTTTTAAACTAAGACCTTAAACTCTAAAACAGCGTCTTCCCTCGGACGCTGTTTTTTTATGGAGCGTAGCCTATAGCGCCATCAGAGATAAATCTTAAGATAGTGTCGTTCGGGAAATGGTGCGGCCGAGAGGACTTGAACCTCCACGATATTGCTATCACAAGATCCTTAGTCTTGCGCGTCTACCAGTTCCGCCACGGCCGCATGCCTAATGAAAGATGGAAATCATCTGGTAAGTGACCAGAGCAATAGCAAATCTTTTTGCTATGCGCAAGAAGATTAAGCCATTGCATCTTCACAAATTTACGGGATATAAGAAGCCATCATGACGCAAGATATGGAATGGAAAATATCAAAAGACCTCATCCCTTATGAAGACGCTGTCACTCAAATGGAGCAGCGCGTCGCAGATATTCGTGAAAATGGAGCGTGTGAACTTATCTGGCTGTTAGAGCATCCACCTTTATATACGGCGGGCACGAGCGCCAAGGACAGTGATTTGCTGGAGCGCAGGTTTCCGGTGCATAAAACAGGAAGAGGCGGGGAACATACATATCACGGGCCAGGACAATGCGTAGCTTATATCATGCTGGATTTGAAAAAACGTCAGAAAAAGCCTGATATCAAGCATTATGTCTGGCAGCTTGAGGAATGGATCATAAGAACTCTGGTTGAATTTGATGTAATAGGTGAGCGCAGGGAAGGGCGTGTTGGCATATGGGTGGCCATGCCTGATGGCTCCGAAAAGAAAATAGCCGCGATTGGCGTGCGCATACGCCGTTGGGTAACCTATCACGGTATAGCTATTAATCTAAACCCAGATCTGTCCCATTTTGGTGGGATTGTGCCTTGTGGTATTTCTGAACATGGCGTGACTAGTTTGCATGATCTTGGAAAGAATATCAGTATGGAAGAACTGGACGAGGCGTTGCAAAGGAACTTTGATAAGGTTTTTAAGGTATGAGATCCGACTTGTATGATGAGTGGATAGTTTCTTTGTTTGACCATGATGAAGCAAAGGGTGACTGGAGATGGCAGGATGATGCCGAGTTACTTGATATCCCAAAAGAATTTATAGCGGATTATATTATTCAACTTAATCAAGATATGCTTGCATTAAGAGATAAATATAACAAATGGCAATTAGTGTATGGTCTTGATGCTGTTTATAATGTTAATTGTGCTGATTATATTTTTGATTTCCGTGATGGGCCCTCAACCACTCAAAAGAAAGTAGAAGTAATTCGTTCACTAAAAGAATTATATTCTGAATGTTTTTTTAAATTATGCAGACCATTACTGGGTCATTTATCAGAACAACAAAATGAACTTGAAGGTTTTTGTTATATGTTCTGGGATTTAACACCGTTACATTATTTTGAAGAAAACAAAGATAAAGAAATATTATATAAGGAAGTCTCTGAAGTAATAGAGTTTGCTCTTACTTTAGATAGTTTTGCATGTCAGGAGAGTGCATTGCATGGATTAGGGCACCTAATAATTCCAGAATACTATCCGAAAGCCAAAGATATTATTCAAAATTATATTGATAGAAATATAAACGCTGATCCTAGGATAGTTAAATATGCACAGGCTGCGAAAACAGGCATGATTCAATAAATTCAAGCAATAAAGCGGTTCATATGACTGATCTGAATTACGTACTCAAGAAAAATATTAGCGTCCTAGCTTAGCTGCGGGCGCGCAATTTGTACCGGAGGGTAAAGCGAGCGTATCTTCTGCTGGTGCTAATTCTTGCAAAATCTCAGGGGACGTTTCTGACGGGTTAATGGCGCATGTATCCAAGTACAGACCTATATCACCCATTTCTCCTAGTGCATTAAAAACAAAATATCCATGAATGGCATCATCAATTTCAACAGTCTGAATCATAAAGGCCGGATTTGCACCTTCAGGTGATCCATCATCCATACCGAATTTCTTTAAAAAATCCTGCGGCCCGTCTTCCTCGTAATCATAAGAAAATGGATGTTCGTCTATGATTGTTGATAAGGTACCGTTTTCATCCATGTGATGCGTAACTATATCATCAGATAATCCTAATTGATCAATATTAGATCCATCTATTTTTATGGCTGGGCCATATGTAATATTGTCATTCTCAACGCGGTGAATGCCTGCTATGCGCTGTGAATAAGTCACGGTCATATCGCCAGTGCTCTGGCTGTATTCTGTCTCTGAAGGTGGTGTATCTGGCATGCTATGTGTTCGCTTATTTACTTTTTATAACATTCTAAACTAGTTTTTTGTTTTGTGCAAAATTAATCCGCGGCAATGCGGTTGCATCGGTTTTGTGCGAAATCTACACAAAACTGGATCATATAGTTGATTTGGCTTTTTACGGCCTCATAATTTTCTGTTTTCTGGCCTGTTTCCTCATCCATATAAAGGCTGCGATTGATTTCAATCTGAAGTGAGTTCTTCCCGCGTGTTGGTTGTGCATATTTGCGCACGAGCTCCACACCTTTATACGGGTCATTGACTGTAACGTAAAACCCGCGGCTTTTGAGGAAGTCCCGCAAAGCATGAATAAAGTCCCGTCCGCAAGTACTACCATCCCGATCGCCTAAGGCAATATCAACAGGCTTGACCGCGCCGCCCAGCAGAGTTAACGCATTTTTTGGATAAGCCGTCTTTTGCGGCATAGAATGGCAGTTAATATGCCAAACCTTACCATAGCGATAATGCGCATCCTCAATCAGTTGCTCTAGCATCTCATGATACGGGTCATAACAGGTCATGATCCGGTTCATGATCTCCTCTGCGCCTAGCATACGATCATAAATAACCGTCCCCGGCTTGATCAGACGAGGGATTAGCCCAATGCCGGAATCTGATAGCACACTTGGCTTTGCGCTCGGCATGGAATCCTTTGTTAGGGCTAGGTCAATATCCTCTCGCCCGCGGTTCAAATCAATATAGGAACGTGCCACTTTGGCGCATAGAAGCGACGCACCATAACGCGGAGCCTCGGCAAAAAGATCATCAACATAGCGGTCTTCAATACTACGCAAAGCCCTTAGTGAGCAGGAAAACCTAAAATCCTCAGGATAATAAACGCCGCTATGCGGTGAATCAAACACCACAGGAAACGGATTTTGCGGTTTTTGGATTGAAAAAACGTCCATGACCTCTATTATCCCTATGAAAATTACGAAAGTCGAGGATTCTTTAACGAAAATGCATAATATCAAGTATATACGTGAAAACGCGAACGATTTTGACAAAGCCATGGCCCGCCGCGGCCTTGAAGCCCAGAGTAAAGCCATTTTGGAACTGGACGAGCAGCGCCGCTCCATCCAGACCGAAAGCCAGAACTTGCAAGCCAAGCGTAATGAAGAATCCAAGAAAATCGGTCAGATCAAAAAAGAGGGCGGCGATGCGGAAGCGGCGATGCAAGCTGTGGCAGAGATTAAGACACAAATTGGTGATCTGGAGGAAAAAGAAAAAGCTATAGCCGATCAACTTAATGATCTTCTCGCTGGTCTGCCGAATATCTTGGCCGATGAAGTTCCCGATGGCGCGGATGAAGATCAAAATGTCGAGCTTCATAAATGGGGCGAGATCAAAGTGCCAAAAGGCCCTGATCATGTTGAAATAGGCGAAAAGTTGGGCATGATTGATTTTGAAACCGCCGCCAAAATGTCCGGCGCAAGATTTACGCTGCTTAGTGGCCCTATGGCGCGTATGGAACGGGCGCTGGCGCAGTTTTTCCTTGATACACATACGGGCGAGCATGGCTTGACCGAAGTCTCTCCACCGCTTTTGGTAAGAGATAACGCACTGTTCGGTACAGGACAGCTGCCGAAATTTAAAGAGGATCTTTACTGTGTAGAAAACCCTAAAAAAGAAGAGTTTTTGTTATTAAAACTTAAATTAAAAAAAATCGAAGAGCAGTTGGAAGAATTGCAGACTGAGAAGAAAAATTTAACTAAGTTAGGATTAACACCAGATGATCATGAAAAAGAAGATAGAAGTATCAGGCACAAAAAAGAGCAACTCCAAAATATTCGTCAAGACACTCAAGATAAAATTGATGATTTAAAGGGTAAAATAGAAGACAAATACCTCATCCCAACCTCTGAAGTGCCGCTCACCAATATAGTGGCGGAAATGATCGTCGAAGAAGAATATCTCCCGCGCCGATATTGTGCCTTTACCCCGTGTTTCCGCTCCGAAGCCGGATCAGCAGGAAAAGACACACGAGGCATGCTCCGCCAGCATCAATTCTATAAGGTAGAAATGGTTAGTATCACCGCACCGGAAAAATCCAAGGAAGAGCATGAACGCATGCTGGGCTGCGCGGAGGCTGTGCTTGAAAAATTAGAAATTCCGTTCCGCACTGTAACGCTCTGTAGTGGCGATACGGGCTTTGGCGCAACCAAGACCTATGATATCGAGGCTTGGTTACCGGGGCAGGAGACGTACAGGGAAATTTCCAGTGTCTCGAATTGCGGAGATTTCCAAGCGCGCCGTATGAATGCCCGTACGCGTCCCAAAGGTACAAAGGACACACGCTTTGTTCATACCCTCAATGGCTCTGGCGTTGCTGTAGGCCGCGCTCTGATTGCAGTGATCGAGAATTACTATGATCCATCTGATGGAAGCATTTTCGTCCCTGAAGTTCTAAAACCCTATATGGGCGGCATAGAGAAGATTATTAAGGAGTAGAATGACATCTCTCATCCAAAAACTAATCCCCATAGATGAACTCAAAGAGACGGTTACGCGCTTTCCACTCTCGATTATCTGCGGGATAGCATTATTCATTCTATTGTTTTGTGGTAACCACGAGATTTTAGATAATGATGATGAGTTTATTGGTAAAATCTGTGCGATTTTAGGGTGCGGTTACTTCTGGTTTGGTGTCGCACAGCTACTGGCAGATCGTCATAACTGGAGTCTTTTCAAGCAAATGGCGTGGGCTATTCCAGTCATGGCAGGAATAGCAGCGCTTATTTTTACCACGGGCGCGTGGGCCATGCCGTTAATGTTTATCATGCCAGCACTTTTACTCCTGATTATGGTTGCACCGTATCTAACAGGCGGTGATGATTTATCCTTCTGGTATTATAACCGCCAGCTCTGGTTTGGGGTGATTGTCTCATATGCCGTGCTGATACTGTTTGCTGCGGGCTTGAGCATTGCGCTGGCGGCGATTGATAAATTATTCGGTGTGGATATAGACTGGGAAATCTATTTGGATATATGGATGTTTTCCTCTCTAGTCTTGGGGGCGATTTACGCCCTGAGCTGGGTGCCAAAATCTTTCGAGTTTTCTGAAAGTCAATGTGATTATCCGCCGGGATTCAAGTTTATTGTAAACTGGATATCCGTGCCGATGGTCTTTGTGTATTTGCTGATCCTTTATGCGTATTTCGTGAAAATCTCAATAGAAGGCATATTACCCATTGGGCTTCTGGCGTATATGATCTCCGGCTTTGTCGGGGCAGGGGTAGTGACTTATCTTGTGTCTTGGCCTATTCGTAACACTGGTTCACCCCAACTTAGAATCTTTCACAAGATTTTCTTTCCAGCGTTGATTATTCCTGTGGGGTATCACTTTTTTGCAATTATCGAGCGCGTGATGTCTTATGGTGTTACCGAGCAACGCTATATGCTTTTGCTCTCGGCGATGTGGTTTGGTTTTTTAGCCATCGCTTTTACCATGGCCAAATCCAGAGTGCCCATTAAAGCCATCCCGGCCACATTGGCAATATTGCTTGTTTTTGCATCTTTTGGCCCTTGGGGCGGAGTAAGTTTGTCGGGCGCCAGCCAGTATAACCGCCTGAAAAATCTTTTGATTGAGCACAAGGCCTTTGTTGATGGAAAAATCGTGAAAGTAGAAAATGCGCAAACAACTATCCCATATAAAGACCGTAGAAGCATTAGCTCAATCCTCCAATATCTGTGTAGATCTGATCGGGATGCAATGATTAAAGATTGGTTTGATGGAATAGAAACATGGAAGTGTTATGCTCATGACTTAACCAAAGAGATCGGTTTTAAGTTTACGTATTATAAAACCAACGCGGCTGATTCTGAATATTTCAGTATTTCGGCCTATGATGCACGTAATCAATCCGTTGATATTCAAGGGTATAAAACAATAGCCTTTGATATTAGTCTTTATCCGAAAGAAGAAGATAAGCTCTGGAAAAACGCTGGAGGAATCAAAGTGCATCCGCCAACAAATGATACTTTGGAAAATCTGGGATTAAGATTCGCACTCGACAAAAGCAATACAATTTATATTAAGCTAGGTAAGGATATAATTAAAAAATATGATCTGGCTAAATTCCTTGATGGCTATAAAACCAGTGAAAATTTGGATTATTATCCTGTATTAGATATTGAAAATGATAGAATTTCTGCACGCTTGATCTTTAGTAGGCTTTCCGGCGAAATTAAAGACGGCAAGTCTAATCTTCGTAATGCTCATTTCAAAGTTGCTTTTACTTTAAAAGAATTCAAAGAAGAATGAATACACAAAACGCCAATAAACGCATACGTCTGATTATGGATTTACGCCGTAAGGGAATTACGGACACGAATGTCCTTAGCGCGATTGAGCGCATTCCGCGTGACTTTTTTGTACCAGATCAGGCCAAAGATCAGGCTTGGGAAGATATAGCTCTGCCAATTGGCTTGGGGCAAACTATCAGCCAGCCTTTGGTCGTAGCCTTTATGTCCCAAGCACTTGAGCTATCTGATATGGATAAGGTATTGGAGATTGGAACAGGCTGCGGGTATCAGGCAGCCGTTTTGACCAGACTTTGCCGCCGTGTTTACACAATTGAGCGCCATAAGGCTTTGTTGGCGGATGCCGAAAAGCGTTTTGACGCACTGAAGCTCCGCAATATCACAGCCATTGCCGCGGATGGTATGAAGGGCTGGCCGACGATAAACGGCATTGATCAAGCGCCATTCGATAAAATTATTGTCACAGCCGCCGCCCGTGAAGAGCCGCCTCAAGCCTTGAAAGATCAGCTTAAAGTTGGTGGTATCATGATTATTCCAGTTGGCGGTTCAGGCAATCAAAACCTTGTTCGTTACAAGAAAGAGAGTGAAGACACTTTTGCTGTAAAATCTATCTTGCCAGTTCGTTTTGTGCCTTTATTGCCTGATGTGACCTCGGATAAAAATGATATGGCGTATTCAGCTTAAATAATCTGATGACCTTTCCAGTCTCAGCGTGTAAGATAGCTTTGCTATGAACGTTCGTTCGGTTTTTCTTATTCTTGCAGTTTTGGCTTTGGCATCTTGTATCGGTAGCCATAACCCTGCGCCTGTCACAAATTATTACCAGTCTAGCGGGCCTGGAAGTGCTGGGGTTCATAATGTGCGTTCGGGTGATACGCTTTATACAATTTCAAATAATTATAATCTGGCCATGCGTGATATAGCGGCGGTGAATAATCTGCGCCCGCCATTCAGGTTGTTTGAAGGTCAACGACTTAAACTACCGCCGCCTCGTGAATACCGCGTGCAATATGGTGATAGCTTGTACTCGGTGTCTCGTCTGTTCGAGGTTAATTCTTCGGAGATTGCTAAACTCAATAACCTTAATGCACCATACACAATCCGTGCCGGACAAGTCTTGCGTTTGCCAGCTGTAACGCAAAAAACAGCGCCACAAAAATTTGCAAGTAAACAAAAGCCAGTTGCAAAATCGCCAGTTCAAAAGACCCCTGTAACAGCTCAGAAAAGCACAGCAGGTATGCCCATACCGCAGGAAAAGCCTGCAACGTATCAAACAGTCTCAAAGTCTAGTCCTCAGAAAATATCACGCGTAGTCACCAAAACACCGCGGCGCAGTTCTTCGAAATTCCTGCGCCCTGTTAATGGAGAGGTGATTTCTAAATACGGAGCCAAGAAAAATGGCTTACATAATGATGGAATTAATATTAAAGCAAACCGCGGAACATCCGTGATGGCTGCAGAAAACGGCGTAGTGGTCTATGCTGGAAATGCGTTAAAGGGCTCGGGTAATTTGGTTTTACTACGCCATGATGATCAATGGATGACAGCCTACGCACACCTTGATTCCTATAATATTCGTAAAGGTCAAGTCGTAAAAAGAGGGCAAAGCATTGGTTCAGTAGGCTCGACAGGCTCTGTAAAATCTTCACAGCTTCATTTTGAAATCCGCCGAGGCACACAAGCTGTAAATCCTGAAAGATATATTGAGTAAGTCTATGGATTATATCTTTGATGCTTTTAGCGCTTGGAATTCTTTTGGCCTATTTTTAATAGCCTTTGTATTCACAGCCATAGGCGGGGGGATCACAGCATATTGTTTATATTGGTTGATCAAGGCTAAGACGATCAAAGGGCGCGTCAAAGGCATTATGGTGACAGGGATTCGAAAAAGCCAGAATAGTGAGAAAGAACAACAAGATTGGAAACAATCAAAAAGGAAAGAACCGGAAAAGTCCTGGAGTGAGGATTTAAAAGACGGAATGAAAAAAGAGCCAGTTGCAACAACCTTTGGGACGCTGATCGCACTATTGTTTGTACTTATGCCGCTCGCCTTTGCAGGTTTTGGCGCATATAAGGGATATCAATATTATGATCTGAAAGCCAGTGGCGAATACGTCAAAGCCAAAGTCATTCGAAATGATAGCTCCTATGATAGTGAGAGCGGGACAACCTATAAGGCTGTTTTAAGCTTTACGGATCATGCGGGCAGGAGGCAGGAGGTCAAAGACAGTATTAGCTACGGCAATTCACCGTCCTTTTCCACAGGCACAATCATAGGCGTTTATTATAATCCAGATGATCCTCAAGATTTTGTTATAGATGATTTCTGGCATAATATGGCGATATCTCTGGCCTTTATGGGCTTTGGGTTTTTGTTTATTGGCATTATCGTTCTGGTCGCAATATTCGGCAAAAAAGGTAACAAAAAAACATATAAAAGCGGCAAAAAACGAAAAGAGCGTTACGCCCAAGAAACATATTATCCCGTCTATGAATATAGAGCGCCCAATGGGGAAACCATTGAGCAAATAAGCTCGGTTGGGTCTAACGGATTTTTAGGGGCTTTGCCCGGTGAAACAGTAAAGCTGAAGATGATGCCGCGTCCTCCCTATACGGCTAAAAAATTCAGTCCGGCTTTTTTGATGTTTGGCCTAATTTTTTTAATCCCCGGTTTGTTTGCTGGTACACAAGCGATTAAAACCTTCGAATTTAATCTGTTCACAATCCTAATACCTTTGGCCATTCTGGCTATTATCGCGGTAAAAATTCTTGGTGCTATATCCAGAATTCCACCCGATGCCAGAAAAGAAATCGGTGATTTTATAAAGGGCCGTATGAGAGGGGACCCGCTACCTGATGGTGAGAAGTTCAAAATAACATCCAGCAGCAATAAAAAAGGCCCAAAAAGGTTTCTAGAAAAAGATGAAATCGAAATTCGCCTTAAGTCTCAAGCTAAAGTTCAGCGTATTATAGGCTATGTAACAATAACTCTGGCAATCGGTGCTTTTATCGGGGCTTATTATGCTAGTGAGCATATGAAAAGCTACATGAAAGACGGTTTGGCAACACGTGGAGAGGTCGTCAATATAGAAAGTCGATATGATAGCTCATTAGATAGTAGTGGTTATACCTATTATGCCGTGGTTGAATTCACCGACCAAGATGGACAAATCATTAAATTCACAGATAGTGTAGGCTCTAGCCATCCCATGCAAAATCGCGGTGATCAGGTCGACGTCATTTATCTGCCTAACAACCCCCAAAAAGCAATTATCGATAGAGGGGTGATGAATTGGGCTTTAAGCGGTGGAATTGCTCTATTCGCCTGTTTATTACTGTATTCTTCCTTTTATTCTTTTCGCTATGCAAATAAATACAGCGGCAATATATCGCGTTATCGCAAACGCGTTTAGCGTCGTTTTTTCCAGAAAATATTCACCTTGGAATTCCTTTTGCCCCTTGCGTTTAACGGGCTAGTCGTTATAGTCGCGGAATCGATTATATAGACGATCAAAAGAAGGATTTGCAGGATATGTTATTTATATCTCAGGCATACGCAGCATCAGACGAAGATATTCAGCTTGAGGCCTTGGCAGAAGCACCAAGCGCAGGTGAAGCTATATTTATGAATTTGGGCATGATTGCCGTATTGGTGATCTTGTTTTATGTGTTGCTTATTTTGCCGCAACAACGCCGTTTCAAAGAGCACAGTAAAATGCTAGATGGCCTTAAAAAAGGCGATAAAGTTATCACTGGCGGTGGTCTTATCGGTAAAGTCGAGAAGGTTGTCGATGATAAGGAAATCATGATTGATCTAGGCAATGGCATGAAGGTAACGGCTCTGCGCTCAACTATTCAGGGCACAGCAGACCCATATCTGAAACCAGCAGCAAACGACTCAAAGCCCGAAGAAAAAAACGGATCTAAAAAGTAAAACACTATTATGGTTCATATTTCGCCATTAAAAATTGTCCTAATCTTATTTGTCTGTGTTTACGGAATTCTATACAGCATTCCTAATGTTCTGAATGAACAAACCACAAAGAGCATGCAGGAAAACTTGCCGGGCTGGATGCCGGGAAAAACAATTAATCTTGGCCTTGATTTGCGCGGGGGTGCGCATCTTTTGTATCAAGTCGATCTGGCGCAGGTTTTTCTTGAACGTGGCGAAATGCTGGAAGACGATTTCCGCGACTCTTTCCGTGAAGAAGGCATCGTAACAAAACATTTCCAGATCCTTCAACAAGGGGTGCGCATTACTTTTGAAGAAGGTGCAGACCTTTCACTTGCCAGAAAGCTTATCCGTCAGGCCGATACACGTCTTCAGATTGCATCAGGTGAAGGGAATGCGCTCGATGTCACAATGAACAGTGCCTATGTGAAGCAAGTACAAGATCAGACAATCAGCCAAGCAATCGAAGTTATCCGTCGCCGGATTGACGAACTGGGAACAACAGAGCCAATTATTGCCCGTCAGGGGCAAGACCGTATCATCATTCAAGTGCCGGGACTGGATTCTGCAGATGTTCGTGACATTGTCGGTAAAACGGCCAAACTGACTTTTCATCTGACAGGCGGCATGGGCAAAAGAAAACCTGGTGAAAAATCATTGCCTTTGCTCGATGAACCGGGGCAATTTATCAATATCAAGCGCCGCGCCATTATCACAGGAGAAATGCTAGATAATGCGCAAGCCACATTTGACCAGATGACAGGACAAGCTGTTGTTTCTTTCCGTTTCAATAGTCTGGGTGCCAAGAAATTCTGCGATGTATCAACAAATAATGTAAACCAGCAATTTGCAATTGTTCTGGATGATGAAGTCATAAGCGCACCAGTGATACGCGAGCCAATTTGTGGTGGTCGCGGCCAAATCTCCGGCAGCTTCACAGTTGAAGATGCATCTAATCTGGCACTTCTTTTACGCGCCGGTGCTCTGCCAGCCGAAATGCATGTCGTCGAAGAACGTACAGTAGGCCCATCACTCGGTGCAGATTCTGTCGCGGCGGGTAAAAAAGCCAGCCTGATTGCGCTGGCCTTGGTTCTTGTATTTATGGCTGCGGCCTATGGTTTATTCGGCCTAATGGCTGATGTAGCTTTGCTCTTGAATGTTGCTTTATTGATTGCATTATTATCAACACTGCAAGCTACTTTAACGCTGCCTGGTATTGCAGGGATCGTTCTAACGGTTGGTATGGCGGTTGATGCAAACGTTCTAATCTTTGAGCGCATTCGTGAAGAACTCAGGGCAGGACGTTCGGCTATATCAGCGATTGATGCCGGCTATAGCAGAGCCATGGCAACAATTATTGACTCAAACCTGACGACCTTAATTGCGGCCTTTATCCTGTTTTCCTTTGGAACAGGACCGATCAAGGGTTTCGCAGTGACATTAGGCTTGGGAATTATAACATCATTTTTCTCGGCAATCATGATAACACGTTTAATGGTGGTTTTGTGGCTACGCAAGAAGCGGCCCTCAACCTTGCCGATATAGGAAGATAAAATGCGCGGCATAAGATTTGTACCGGAAGAAAGTAATATAAACTTTATAGACTTTAGATTTTTAGCCTATATGGTTTCGTTTGTTTTGATTATTGGCTCTATTGGTATGACCACTACGCAAGGCCTTAATCTTGGTATTGATTTTACAGGTGGAACGCTAATTGAAATCAAAACACCTGAAAAACCTGATCTGGCACAGTTAAGAACAGAATTAAATGGCTTGCAGCTCGGTGTCATCTCAATACAGGAATTCGGCGCGCCGGATGATCTCCTCATTCGTTTGCCAGAGCAAAAAGCTGCAATGAACGATGATGCCGAAGAGGGTGACCCTAATGCTGAGGCAATTGAGCTTGTAAAGGAAAAGCTGGGGCAGATTTATGAACTGGATGATGAAGCTTATCGCAGGATTGAATTTGTCGGCCCGCAAGTCGGTGAAGAGCTTAAGATGCAAGGTCTATTTGCAATCCTGTTTTCTCTGGCTGGTATTCTGGCCTATATCTGGCTACGATTTGAATGGCAATTTGGTGTCGCCGCTATTGTTGCCTTGGCACATGATGCGATCGCTACAATTGGGTTATTTGCTCTGACGCAAATGGAATTTAACTTATCTACTGTGGCTGCTATTCTTATGATTGCAGGATATTCAATCAATGACACAGTTGTTGTATTTGACCGCATTCGTGAAAATTTACGAAAATACAAGAAAAAGCCACTGGATAAGCTATTTAATTATTCTGTAAACCAGACCTTGGGCCGAACCTTGATGACGTCTATTACAACGCTTTTGGCATTATTGGCGCTATACTTCTTTGGTGGTGAAGTGATTAGAGGTTTTGTTTATGCGCTGATCTTCGGTATAGTCATCGGGACATATTCTTCTATTTTTGTGGCTTCTCCAGTTTTGATGATTATGAATATCAAACGTCCTGCACTGGATGAGCAAGAAGAAACAACAGCATAACCTCCCCGAAAGGCGGTTGATATGGATGTAACGCCCCTTATCCGCAAAGGTCAAAATATCATTCAGGGCTATAAAGGCGGTTCTTTCAAAATCAGCGGAAACACCTATGAAAATGCTCTGATTATATCTCCTCATGAGCTATTAGAATGGAATATACCCGAGGATTTTTCATCATTAGAGTTTGAGCATTTCAAGGAGATTATTAATCGTCGTAATGAATTCGATGTTTTCCTGTTCGGCACGGGAAAAACAATAAAGTTTTTGCCAAAAGACCTAAAAATTCAACTAAAAAATGAAGGTGTGGCTTTGGATGTTATGGACACAGGAGCGGCCTGCCGAACTTATAATGTGCTAATGGCAGAAGGGCGCAGGGTTGTTGTATTGCTAAAACCAGTATAAAAACTTGTCATATTTATATTTTTTTTGCTATTCTAAGCAATAAGAAAAATAGTAATAAAATTAGGGTTGAATTATGGCTGATTTACCGCCAATCGAAGTAGAGGTTTTAGAGCAACTGGCCGCGAAGCAACGCGATGAGCGTCAGCTTGAGAGATATCCTTATCCAGAATTCCTTTTAGAGACAGAAGATGGAAAGCCATTTGTCCTTCAGGTTGAGGGTAATGACGGCGAAACAAAGTATTTTGCTGTTACTGCAGATATAGAACGTCAAAACTCTGATTTTGTACTGCTTGACTATAATGATATTGATCAATGGCGTCAAAATTTATGGCAAACGCCTAATGAGTTTGTTAATACAGGCGAAGTTGTCTATCAAAATACCGATACTGGAGTGCGCATTCCTGAAGATCAGGTGCAGGAAGTTTATGTTAAGATTCAACAAGATGGCTCTGCCGTTATTGTGGATTCTAGCAAAGCTATGCACGATTATTGGGAAGGTGATCCCAATGACCCTTCTGATGATGCTTATATGGACCCAAATACAGTTAATGCGGCAAATGCTCTGGAGGACGGTATCAAGCAAGCCGAAGAGGCTGGGAATGATGTCACTGCTAATGCATTAAAAGAAACACTTGGGTCGCTGGGTGATGGAGAACGTCGTCGTGTTCAATCGGCACTCGTGAAAGCTGGTGAAGGGGTGGATATCTCTGAGGGAATGGTTTTACAAAAAGATCAGTTATTAATCGGCTATGAACGCGTTCCTGTCATGGAGCAAACAAATGCTGCGACACAGCCTTCACAGCAGGATTCCGATTATATGACCAATGAAGCTCGTGATGCTCATTTAGTATTACGTACCATGACTAAACAAGGTGTTGGTGAACCGTCAGCATTAATGAGTTCTGATTATGTTATGACTGAAGCGCGTATATCCTTTGAAGGCGGACCTCCAGTGGAGTTTAATCCAGCAGCAGAGCAGACTTCAGACGCAGAGAGATATCCAGGCAGGCCTATACAACAAACGACACCACAAAGACGGCAGACTCTTGAGGAAAGAACTGCTGGTGGACAAAATTATCAGGCAAATATTAGCGAATTTCAGCAAAATCAACTTGATAGGTTAAAGGTGCAGCTTGCAGCAATTCCAGAAGGTCACCCTGCGCGCGCTGGTTTTGAAAAGCAGCTGGATAAGCTTAAGGATCAGCTTGGCATAGTTGATCCAGTTACAGAAAACGATGTACAGCCTGAACAAGAAGCAGTTCAGCCCGAGGTTTCTCTTGAAGATCGTCTAGCACTTGAAAGAGCAAAGTTACAGCAAGAGCATGGTGTGAATTCTGAGGGAGTTTGGGTACAACCGGATGAACCAGAAGTAGAAGACCCGCGTCAAAAGATGATCTCGGCAGAGCAATTTGCGGCTGGTATGAATGATGCTATTGCCTTAACAAAAGCACAATTAGAACAGCAACTGGCAGCTGATCCAAATGCGGCTAATGCAGATCAAATCCGCGAAGCGTTAGCGCAAGATTGGGGGCGGGTATCACCCGATCAGATGGCACAATACCAGCAATTGGCTCAACAAAACTTACCGCCAGATGCTGCCAGATTACAGCAAGCTGTTAATTCCGGTAACTTTGATAATGTAATTCAGGAATTACAACCTCATATGAATAAGATTGATGTCAATGCTGCCTTTACTCAAGCAGTAGGTGAGCAATTATCTGATCCAAGATTAGGCTTGAACGCCGAGCAGAAGCAGCAAGTTCAGCAGGCAATCATCGAGCAATATCAGGCTTGTCAGGTTTTGGATCAAATTGCTGATGGTCGTACAAAAGAGCAATTGGTCAAGGATGTATGCGATACAACGCAACATCTAGGGCATCATGTTGATGTTGATCAATTTACTGAACAACAAATGGCAGCTGTCCAAGAGCGGGTTTCATATATTATGACCGAACTTGCACCAGAAGGTATTCAGGCAGAAGTTGATAAAGCAAAAGCAGTTGCCGATGAACGGTGCGCTACCAATCCGGCGCTGGCTAATACACCATATTGCCAAAACCCTGATGCTTTTGGGGGCTTTAAAATACCAGATCAAAATTGAAAAAGGAGCTAAAATTTAGCCCCTTTTAAAAATTTCTTAACTAATTTAAGCAGCAATCTTCACAGGGCCTTTTTCGTAAAGCTCCGTGACAAATTCCCAGTTCACAAGATTATCAACAAAGGCCTCAAGGTATTTTGGACGTGCGTTGCGGTAATCAATATAATAGCTGTGTTCCCATACATCACAGCCTAAAATTGCTGTTTTTCCATGGACCAGAGGGTTCTCACCGTTTGGTGTAGCCATCACATCAAGCTTGTTGTTTTCATCTGTAATCAGCCATACCCAGCCCGAACCAAATTGACCGACACCACCTTGTATGAATTTCTCGCGGAATGCATCAAAAGACCCAAAGCTGTCTGTGATAGCAGCATCCAAATTGCCGGGGCGTGCACCGCCGCCATTAGGCTTCATCCAGTTCCAGAAAAGTTTGTGATTCCAGTGTTGGCCAACATTATTAAACAGGCCTTGCTTGCCTTGTTTATAGGCATTCACAACGACTTCTTCCAAAGTACTGCCCATATCAGGTAACCCCTCAATTAATTCATTACCTTTCACAACATAGGCATTATGGTGCTTGTCATGGTGATATTCTAATGTCTCGGCAGACATATAAGGATCAAGCGCATCATAAGCATATGGTAGGTCTGGAAGATCAAAGGCGGACATTGTTATTTCTCCTGCTTCTCAAAGTGTTTAAAAACTGATAGGGCTTACCCTAAAGTTTTTGTATCCTGTGTCAAATTTAAAATGAAAGAATATGACGTCACTTTCTTATGTCGGAGAATTCGTAAAAAATAACGACCCTGACCGGTTTCTATTAAGCCTGTTTTGTGACGCTTCTTGCCGTGAGGCTTTATGGGCGATCTTTGCTTTTAACCATGAGATATCAAAAACACGGGAAGTTGTCAGTGAAAGCACTTTGGGGCTAATTCGCTTGCAGTGGTGGCGCGATGAAATTGTCAAAATCTATGATGGTAATCTTACCCAAGGCCATGAAGTTCTGACCGCACTAAATAGCGCAATAAAAGAGTATAACCTACCCCAAAAGTACTTTCATGATCTGATTTATGCCCGTGAATTTGATCTGGAAAATGTCTTGCCATCAGATATGAAAGGGTTTGTAAATTATTGTGATTTTACATGCACACCTTTAATGCGCTTGGCAATCATAATTGCGGGGGGAAAACCTGATAATGAAGGTGTGCAAGACATAGCGATAAATTATTCTATTGCCGGATTACTTCGGTCAGTGCCGCATCATGCAAAACAGGGCAGAGCATATTTACCAGAAAATCTACTAAAAGAGACTGGTATTAGCAAAGATGAACTATTTTCATTCCAAAAAACCAAAGAAACAGCCAGTATCGTGGAGAGTATTGTAAAAAGTCGTCCAAGGAGCCTAAAAACCAACCATATTTTGCTAAAATCATCGAATATTCTTGCTGACATATACTTTAAACAGATACAGGGACAAAAATTTGATGTTTTTAGTTCCAAAGTACAAGTTACACCCGCATTCAAGATTTTGCGTTTATTTATACGAACAAAATATCTTAGATAAAATTTAACAAAAACACTGTAATATGCCATAATAACTTTGTCATAACTATGGTGTTGAAATTACTGAGTTTTTTTTACAGGGGAATAGATAAATGGTTGATCCGGTTAATAACATCTCTCAGGTGCAGCAGATTTCTTCTGCCACCAAGAAAAGTTCAAATGAAACGGAAGAAAAACAAAAATCGTCTGATAGCCGCAGTGCTGATCAAGTAAAGATTTCCGATGAAGCTATTTCACTGTCAGAAGCATCTTATGCCGCGCAGGAAGCCTCTCAGGCTCTGAAAGACAGTGACACGCTTACGCTATCCTCTGATGTAGAGCGCCTCAATCAATTGGTTTAAATCCATAAAGATTATTTATATTTAACGCACAGGATTTCATAATCCTTAGCACCTTTAGGCGTTTTTACTGTGACCGAATCGCCCTCAGCCTTACCAATCAAGGCGCGTGCAACTGGCGCACCGATAGAGAGCTTACCATTTTCCATGTCGGATTCGTGCTCGCCAACAATTTGGTAAGTTTCTTCCTCATCTGTTTCTTCATCGACAATCGTAACCGTCGCGCCGAACTTAACTGTATCACCATCCATTGTTGAGGGATCAATCACTTGCGCACGTCCGGTCACAGCCTCAAGCTCCTGAATGCGACCTTCAATAAAGCTTTGCTGTTCACGCGCAGCATGATATTCGGCGTTTTCTGATAAATCACCATGTTCACGCGCTTCTGCAATCGCCTGAATAACATTCGGGCGTTGCACAGTCTTAAGGTCATTAAGCTCTGCTTTTAATTTTTCAAAACCGTCCTTGGTCAGAGGAATTTTTTCCATCTTCTCACCTTTTACAATAGCTTGTTAAGAAAAAATAAGACCCGCCTTATTAAAGTAAGAGCGGGATCACATATATCAATCAGTATAGTGTGCCTTTTCTTGTGAGGAAAGGTTTTTTTCTATGTTTTTATGAAGCGTGCCACGCTAAGATAATGCGAAGGTGTTGTTCTGATGTTTTTTTCACAATTGATTGTAGGCACGGTTCTAATTTGTATTACGGTGGTCATTCATGCCGTAGTTCTTGACCGTTTGATTTATTACATTGAAACATATAGCAACCCCGCGCGGTTACGCTTTGGCCGTGGCTGGAAAGTACCAATGTTGACAATTGCTGTTTTAGGCACTTTTGCTGCGCATATTCTACAAATATGGCTTTGGGCTATCTTTTATATTTCTGTTGGCGAATTTCATAATCTTGAAGCGGCCTTGTATTTTTCAACATCAACTTTCACAACTGTGGGATTTGGTGATGTCGTCCTTGATGAAAAATGGAGACTTGTGAGTTCTTTTCAATCCGCAAACGGTTTTATCTTGTTTGGTTGGAGCACAGCTTTTATCTTCGAGATAATGAACAGACTATACAAACATGATGAACTAGGCCAAGACTAAGGAGTGCTAAATGAAAAGATTTTTCTGGGCTATTGCTCTAACCACACTGGCATTGCCACAAAGTGTCTTTGCTGCTGAATCTTTTCAAAACTGGCTGGCAGATTTTAAAAAGGAAGCCATCAGCAAAGGCATATCAGAGCAAACTGTCAATCAGGCCTTTACAGGTGTAAAGCCTATTCCCAGAATTATAGAGCTGGACCGTAAACAGCCTGAAGGCACAATGACCTTCGCCAAATACCAGCAGCGTGTAATCAGTGATGCGCGCATTGCACAAGGCCGAAAGCTTTATAAAAAACATCGCACGCTTTTGGATGAAGCAGCAAAAAAATATGGTGTTCCTGCCCCCTATATTGTAGCGCTTTGGGGAATAGAGACCAGCTACGGCAATAATACTGGGGGATTTGGTGTTGTCGAAGCACTTTCTACGTTAGCGCATGATGGGCGGCGTAGTTCTTTTTTCAGGAAGGAACTGATAAATGCCCTCAAAATTATAGATGCTGGCCATATTACCCATCAGAATATGAAGGGCTCATGGGCAGGTGCTATGGGACAAAATCAATTTATGCCCAGCAGCTTTCATGCC
The DNA here is from genome assembly GCA_002320665.1 of Micavibrio sp. UBA1672. Taxonomy (GTDB): domain Bacteria; phylum Pseudomonadota; class Alphaproteobacteria; order Micavibrionales; family Micavibrionaceae; genus UBA1672. Next base: position 19,453 of record DCKO01000026.1, on the reverse strand, counting down.
TATGCGGTTGATGGAAATGGTGATGGTAAACGTGATATTTGGAGCAGCCTTCCTGATGTCTTTGCATCAACTGCAAATTACTTGAGTTCAAGTGGCTGGAAGGAAGATGAGCGCTGGGGACGTGCCGTGAAATTACCTTCTCCAAACCGTTACAGTGAGGAAGATATTGGTCTGGGCACAAAAAAGACTTTGGCGGCTTGGAAAAAAATCGGGGTAATACTTCCTAACGGAAATCCTATTCCTGTGGTCGCCGGCATGAAAGCTTCTATTGTTACGCCTGATGGCATAAATGGCCCAGCTTATCTGGTGTATGATAATTACCGCGTAATTATGAAGTGGAATAAATCAACGTACTTTGCGACTTCGGTTGGACTGCTCGCAGATGCAATTGCCCAGTAAACGAAACATATAGAGTAACAATGAAAAAACTGTCTTTAATCATTTTAATATTCGCTGTGCCAGCTTTATCAGGCTGCGCCAAAATTGAACTTGCCTCTCATTTTGGTAAAAAACTTTCTGGGTCACCACCACGAAGTAAAGGCTATTATAAGGTGGGGTCGCCTTATGTTATCAAAGGTAAGCGTTATTATCCTTCTGTCGATTACAGATATGATAAAACGGGCATAGCGTCTTGGTATGGGCCCAATTTTCACGGCAAAAAAACCGCGAATGGCGAGATTTTTGATGAAAATGAGCTGACCGCGGCACACAAAACATTGCCTTTACCCAGTATCGTTCGTGTGACTAATCTTGAAAATGGCAAGTCTTTGATTGTGCGTGTGAATGACCGTGGGCCTTATGCGCATGGCCGCATCATTGACATGTCTAAGCGTTCTGCTGAGTTATTAGGCTTTAGAAATCAGGGTACTGCCAAAGTTCGCGTACAGGTTCTAGAACCCGAAAGCCGCATGGTGGCAAAAGCTGCTCAGGACGGACAGGATACTCGCGGTATGGAAGTCGCTATGAACAGACCAAACTATCAAGCGCCTGCAAGAACAGCTTACCAACCCACAGTCACCCCAAGTCAAAAACCAGCCACTTATCAAACGGCATCTCTACAAACACCAGCTCCTAGAGCAATTCCAGGACATCAAAAAGGCGGTGTCTTTTATCCTGATCCTGTGATCTCGGAGCAAGCCGTGCAACCAACCAGTATTTATGTGCAGATGGCTTCTTTCTCAACACGCGAAAATGCCATGAAATTTTCCAGCGCCTTGCGCAATCAAGGTTATGCACCGCCTTTAATCCAACCGGCGAATGTTGGCGGACAGGACTATTACCGCGTACGTTTCAGGGCTGATACAATTGCCAGTGCCGATAAATTACTCGATAAGGTCTTGAATGATGGCCATAGCCGAGCCATTATCATAGTAGATTAAAAAAACGGTTTCTTAGATAATGTTTAATAGAGCAATACAATATACGTTCCTTATTTTTTTATGTCTGGTGATTTCGCCATTACAAGCCTATGCACAAGATACAACAGCCAAACAAGCCATCATTATTGATTTTGATACTGGTAACATTCTTTTTGAACATAATGCAGATGAAAGAATGCCAACCTCATCAATGAGCAAGGTTATGACGATGTACCTTGTTTTTGAGGCTCTTAAACGCGGAGATATTAATCTGGATGATGAATTCGTCGTCAGTGAAAAAGCTTGGAAAAAACAAGGCTCCAAGATGTTTGTGCCGGTGGGCAAAAAAGTGAAAGTCGAGGATTTGATCCGCGGCGTGATTGTACAATCCGGTAATGATGCGACAATTGTCTTGGCAGAAGGTCTAGCAGGATCAGAAGAAGCTTTTGCACAAGCTCTGAATGAAAAGGCCAAAGAGCTAGGTATGAATAATAGCCATTTCATGAATGCAAGTGGCTGGCCTGATCCTGATCATTATTCAACTGCGCGCGATCTGGCTACCTTGGCAATGGCGATGATTAAAAACTTTCCTGATTATTATAAATATTATGCAGAAAAAGAATTTACTTATCACGATATAACGCAGCAAAACCGCAACCCTCTGCTCTATCGTGATATCGGGGCAGATGGAATAAAAACGGGCCATACAGAAGATGGCGGCTATGGTTTAATTGGTTCAGGCGAAAAAGATGGTCGCCGTGTGGTTATGGTCTTAAATGGCATGGAGAGCAATAAACACCGTAAGGAAGAATCTGTGCGCTTGTTGCAATGGGCTTTGAATTCTTTCAAAAATATCACCTTATTTAAAAATCAAAAGCCTATTGAAAAAGCCAAAGTAACAATGGGCGCAAGCTTAAACGTGCCTCTTATCCCTGCCGATAATCTTATACTGACAGTACCATCCTTATATCAGAAAAAACTGGATGTCAGTTTAGAGTACAATTCACCATTGGTCGCACCTTTATCAAAAGGGCAAGAAGTCGGAACAGTAAAAATTATTACACCTGCAGGTGAAGAAAAAACTATGTCGCTTCTTGTAGCCGAGGATGTAGAGGAGCTAAACTTTTTCTTGAAGTTTCTGGTGAAAGCGCGGATGCTGGCTCAACAGCGCGGAGGGTAGAGTTATTACTGGTTTATTCATTACATTTGAAGGCGGTGAAGGTACCGGAAAAACCACGCAGGTTAATCGTTTGGCGCGTGCCTTATCTGAGCGAGGGCACTATGTCGTGACAACCCGTGAACCGGGCGGCACACCGGAAAGTGAAAAAATCAGGCAACTTCTCGTACAGCGTGATTCCTTTAACTGGAATTCAATGTCAGAAACTTTGATGTTTTTTGCGGCGCGCTCCATGCATATTGAAAAAGTGATCAAGCCTGCCTTGAAAGAGGGCAGTATTGTCATTAGTGACCGTTTTACGGATTCTACTATGGCCTATCAAGGCTATGGTAAGGGGCTGGATCTTGATAAAATAAAACAGATTGAAGACGTCTCGATTGACGGGTTTAAACCAGATTTAACATTTCTGCTGGATATGGATGTCGAAAAAGGGCTGGAGCGTTCTAATAAGCGTCTATCATCGCAACTAGGATATGAGAAAACCGAAGACAGATATGAGCGCATGGAAAAAGAATTCCATGAAAAATTGCGCGCGGGATTTCTGGATATTGCCGGAAAAGAGCCCGATCGTGTAAAAATTATAGATGCGAGTAAGGAAAGCGAAGCAATCTCAGCAGAGATTATGACGATCGCACTTGGCGTATTAAAAGACAAATAAAGGCACAAATATGGATTTATTTGGTGACGAGGACATTATCTATGATGATGAGCCACCGGAAGATGACTTTGGTGGAGCTGTATCCTATGCTGCAGCTGGAGAGTCTTTATCCTTGCCCTTACTCTCTGATTTGTGCCTTGGGCACGAGGTCATAGAAAAGCAGTTTCTTGATTTATATAAAAAAGACAAAATGCCACATGCCGTCGTTTTCTCAGGGGCGCAAGGGATTGGTAAGACCACCTTTGCTTTCCGGCTGGCGCGTTTTCTTTTGAAACACAGTAAAGACTCTAATTCGACGCAAGATGCTTTATTTGCCTCTGATGACATCGTGCCGGATATTCAGACTATGGATGTGCCAAAGGATGATCCGGTTTTTTCTCGTATAGCTTCGGGTGGTCACGCTGATTTATTACATATCAATAAAAATGAAAGTGCAGGCTCTGCTGGCAATGCATTAAAAGTCGAAGAAGTACGCACGATTGAAAAGTTTTTGCGTAAGACAGCCTCGGAAGGTGGTTACCGGATAGTCATTATAGAAGATGCCGATATGATGACGCGTAGTGCACAAAACGCCATTTTGAAAATCTTGGAAGAGCCACCAGAAAAAGTGCTCATGATCCTTGTAGCACATCGCAGCGGCATGCTAATCCCGACAATAAGATCACGTGTGCGCTTGTTTAAATTTATGCCATTGAGTAATGAAATCCTATTGGAGTTGCTTAGAAAAGAAGAGCATAGCTTTACAGAAAAAGAACAGCAACGTTTGCTGCTTTTTGCCTCGGGCAGTATAGGTAAAGCTCTGTCTTTTTGTGGCGATGGTGGTCTTGAGATGCTCTCGGAAATATTGACGCATCTGGAAAATACAAATAAAACACAGCTCCATAAGTTTTCTCAGTCTCTATCAGCCAAAGGGCAGGAAAAATCCTATTATTTGTTTTCTGAGATTTTGCAATGGATGTTTCGCCTTATGGTCTCGGCCAAAGCGCGTGGTGACAACAGCATTATTAGCGCCATTCAGCATGATGCTGTGGCCTCTATGCTTTCTTCTTATTCTCTGGAAAAACTTCTTAAAATTTCTCAAAACCTAAAAGGGCATTTCCAAAGCGTAGATTTTTCCAATTTAGATAAGCGCGATGCTGTACGCAGGGCATTTCATGTGCTAAGTGATTAGCCTGTCTTCTAATTATGCAGCGTCAAGGAGAGTAAAGCTTTGGATAGTAATCTGGACCGCAAAACACCCTTTTATATTACAACCGCCATTTCATATGTAAACGGTGTGCCGCATCTGGGGCATGCTTATGAATCCATTTTAACAGATGTTCTGGCGCGGTTCAAAAGGCTGGATGGCTATGATGTGATGTTTCTGACGGGCACAGACGAGCATGGTGAAAAGATTGCACAAACGGCTGAAAAAGAAGGCATGAGCGCCAAGGACTTTGCCGATAAAAATGCAGCAGTATTTCAAGAGCTAACATCAAAGCTTGATATGTCCAATGATGATTTTATCCGTACCACACAAAAGCGCCATTACAAGGCCGCGCAAGGCATTTGGCAGAAATTATGGGATAAGGGCGATATCTACCTTGATAATTATGCTGGCTGGTATTCTGTGCGTGAGGAAGCTTATTTCACAGAAGATGAGCTTAATACTGACCCTAAAACAGGGACAAAGCTCACGCCACTTGGCACAGAAGTTAAATGGGTGGAAGAGCCGAGCTATTTCTTTAAGTTATCTAAATATACAGATGATCTATTGAAACTCTATAAAGATCGGCAGGATTTTATTATGCCGCATGCCCGCGCTAATGAAGTTATCAGCTTCGTCGGGCAAGATGGTGGGCTAAAAGATTTATCCGTATCTCGCCATAAGAGCCGTTTGCAATGGGGTATTCCTGTGCCCAATGACGAAGATCATGTGATGTATGTTTGGCTGGATGCGTTAACCAATTATATGACGGCCTTGGGCTATCCTGATGAGACCGCAGATAAGTTCAAGAAATTCTGGCCGGCTGATTATCATGTGATTGGGAAGGATATTACACGTTTTCATGCAATTTACTGGCCCGCCTTTTTGATGGCAGCTGACTTACCATTGCCAAAACATATTTTTGCCCATGGCTTTATCAATGTTGATGGCACAAAAATGTCCAAATCAGTTGGTAATGTACTTTCACCGGATGATTTGATTGAAAATTACGGCCTTGATCCTACGCGCTATTTCCTGATGCGTGAGGTTTCGCATGGTAATGATGGAAATTTCTCTCATGAGCAAGCTGTTCAGCGTATCAATGCTGATCTGGCTAATGGCTTAGGGAACTTGGCACAAAGAACCTTATCCATGATCTATAAGAATTGCGATGCAAAAATCCCTGAAAGCAGTGGCCTAACGGATGAAGATAAGGCATTGCTGAATGATGCTTATACAAAGCTCATTAGCGACGAGATGCGCGATCATGCGAAGCGCTTATGCTTTCACAAAATTCTTTCCTTTATTTGGGAAGTTATTTCCGAATGCGATACTTATATTGATCGCCAAGCGCCTTGGAAGCTCAAAAAAGAAGACCCCGAGCGCATGAAAGCTGTGCTTTATGTCTTGGCAGAAATTATCCGCTGTATTGCGATATCTGTGCAGCACACAACACCCGAAGCGGCTGGGAAAATACTTGATCAGTTAGGTGTAGGTGCAAAAGAACGTCAATTCTATCACATCTCGGAAAACTACGCATTACTGGGCGGAACATCTATCGATAAACCCGAGGGTGTCTTCCCGCGCATTGAGGACTAATCATGTGGATCGATTCACATTGTCATCTCAACCACCCGAATATCAGGGAAAAGGGAAAACCTGATGAGATAATCACAGCTTCAAAAAAGGGCGGTGTTGATGGCCTACTCACGATTTGTTGTCGTATGTCCAAGGAAATGGACGAGTTGGCATCAATTGCAAAAGCCAATGATAATGTCTGGTATAGTATCGGAACGCACCCTCATGATGCCGGACTAGATGCTGAAAAGGCATTTACGGTTGATGATATTGTGGCGGCAGCTAAGGCTGATCCAAAGATTATTGCCATCGGCGAGAGCGGTCTTGATTATTACTATGATAATTCTCCCAGAGAAGATCAAATCACCTCATTCAGAAAACATATGCGCGCTTGTGTCAAAATTGATTTGCCTCTGGTTGTACATTCTCGTGATGCTGAGGAAGATACAGCGCAACTCATGAAAGAAGAAAGTGCAGGTGGCAAACTTCGAGGGGTTATGCATTGTTTTAGCTCGAAGAAAATTCTGGCTGAAGAAGCATTGGAACTGGGGTTTTATATCTCGTTTTCCGGTATTGTAACTTTCAAGAAATCAGGTGAGCTAAGGGAAACGGCTAGAAACGTACCTTTGGATAAGGTTTTAGTTGAAACTGATGCGCCATATCTTGCACCTGTGCCGTATCGTGGGAAAACCAATGAGCCAGCTTATGTGGCTAAAACAGGAGAGTTTTTGGCAGATTTTTATGGCCTCTCAGTAGAAGAATTTGCAAAGATAACGACAGAGAATTTTTATCGTTTGTTTAACAAGGCAAAATCAGCATGAGTAACACACCCCTAAAAATTACGATATTAGGGTGCGGAAATTCCTCCGGTGTGCCATCGGTTGGAAATTACTGGGGTAATTGTGATCCAAATGAACCAAAAAACAGGCGCACGAGATGTTCTTTAGCGGTGCAATCTAAAAGCACAACGATCATCATTGATACGGGCCCGAATTTCCAAGATCAAATGAATGCGCATAATATTACAGGGCTGGATTATGTGCTTTATACACATCATCATAGTGATCATATTAATGGTATAGATGATCTGCGCCCATTATATTTTCGCGGTGGACGAGAAGAGATTAATATTCTCACCTCGCGGGAAAGCCTGTCAGAGCTAGAGAAACGTTTCCATTATCTCTTTACAGGCGGCAATAATGCCGAGTTTTATCCACCAATTCTAAAAGGCCACGCTTTTCAGCCCCAAAATTATCATCACGTTAACAGACTAGGGGATATCGAGTTTATTCCATATGAAATGGATCATGGTACGTGTATGGCTGTGGGGTATCGCTTCGGGGATATTTCATACTCACTGGATATGAAAGAGCTTAGCGATGAAGCGCTAGAAACAATCAAGGGTTCGAAAATCTGGATTGTCGATGGCGCAGCCTATAAAAACCCGAATAATGCTGTCCATGCCGATCTGGAAAGCCTTTATCGCTATAATGAGATTGTACAGGCAGAGCAGGTTTATGTTTCCTGTCTTAGCCCGCAAATGGATTACAGAACTTTGCAAGAGGAACTACCGCAAGGGTTTTATCCAGCCTATGATGGACTTAGTTTTGTGGTTTAGAGCTTTATAGCTTCTTCTTCAAAAGCTCATTGACCATAGCAGGATTAGCCTTACCCTGAGATTTTTTCATAACCTGACCAACAAAGAAGCCAAAAAGCTTGTCTTTGCCGCCGCGATAGGCTTCAACTTGACCAGAATTCTCTGCGATCACTTCATCAATAATGGCTTCAATCGCACCAGTATCTGTGACCTGTTTAAGTCCTTTTTCCTCTACGATTGCATCGGCATCCTTGCCACTTTCAAACATCTCTGCAAAAACATCTTTGGCAATTTTTCCTGAAATCGTATTATCAACGATCAGTTTAATAAGGCTGCCAAGTTGTTGAGCTGAAATAGGGGATTCTGCTAGTGTCTTTTCATTTTTATTCAAAATCCCAAGAAGCTCGTTAATCACCCAGTTTGCAGAGAGCTTGGCATCGCCGCCTTCTTTGGCAACTGTTTCAAAATAATCTGCGCGAGCGCGCTCGGCAATCAGCACGCTGGCATCATAGGGGCTGAGTCCATAATTACCCATAAAGCGGTGCTTCTTCTCATCCGGCAATTCCGGCAAAGTCTGCTTAATCTCCTCAACCCATTCACTAGAAAATTCCAGAGGCAAAAGGTCCGGATCAGGAAAGTAGCGGTAATCATGCGCTTCTTCCTTGGAGCGCATAGAGCGGGTTTCCATCTTATTTGGGTCCCAAAGCCTTGTTTCCTGATCAACGCTACCGCCATCTTCCAGAATTTCCACTTGACGGCGCGCCTCATATTCTATGGCTTGCTGCACAGCCTTCAACGAGTTCACATTTTTTACTTCTGCGCGTGTGCCATATTCATCCCCCGGCTTGCGCACTGATATATTCACATCCGCACGCATCGATCCTTCATCCATATTGCCGTCACATGTACCAAGATAGCGAACGATCATACGGATTTTGGAAAGATAAGCAGTTGCTTCTTCTGGGCCTCTGATATCGGGTTCAGAAACAATCTCCATAAGAGCACAGCCTGAGCGGTTAAGATCTACAAAGGATTTATCAGGGCTTTGATCATGAATGGATTTTCCAGCATCTTGCTCCAGATGCAGGCGTGTAATCCCGATTTCTTTCACGCTACCACCGGGGAGGTCGATTTCAATTTTTCCTTCTCCAACGATTGGATCCTCAAACTGAGAAATCTGATAACCTTGTGGTAGATCAGGGTAGAAGTAGTTTTTGCGCGCAAAGACTGAGCGTGTGTTAATCTTTGAATTTAGCCCTAATCCTGTACGCACGGCTTGTTCAACACATTTTTTATTCAAAACAGGAAGCATTCCGGGCATGGCTGCATCTACAAGAGAGACCTGAGAGTTAGGTTCCGCACCAAATTCCGTAGCGGCACCTGAAAACAGCTTGGAATTGGCAATAACTTGCGCATGGATTTCCATGCCAATCACAATTTCCCATTCACCTGTTTCACCTTTAATCATCTGGGGCATTAATTTCTCCTGTAGCTAAATATAATTTAATTATGCCGACTGTAACTTTGCTCATAAATACACTGCTTGGTATTCGACCATCTTGTGGATTCATAAAGCGGTCCCATAAAATAGTATTTTAAAAAATCTATTTTTTCGGGGTGCTCCATATTAAATATTTCTATCAGATCTATAGCTGTCATCGCGACTTCTTTATCCACGCGCTGGCCTACACATCGACAAATACTTTCTCGTCCGGCACCTATATTTTGTGTTTGTTCTGATCTGAGACAGTCTTTACGAGCATATTCCTGAATAACATAAGGCATGCAGGGGGCATATGCATAAAGTAAAACATTTTGTCTTACAGTACGTCCGGCTTTTGAATCCTGATTAAGTATTCTAAAATCAGATACTGGCAACAACTCTGTCATTTTAGCTGCAGTACAACCGCACAATATTTCTTTTTCACTGGGGGTAAATATAGGGTCATCTTCGTTAATACATTGCTCAAAGTAAAAGTTACCATAGTCAGCTGCTGTCGTAGGAACTTTTGGTTTCTCTTTTTTCTCCAGCATGTCTGGATTGAGCATTTCATCAAGAGGCACAATATCCTGCGCGGAGTCTTGCGCATAGGCAGCATAAGACTGAAAACTAAATCCTATAAGCAAACCCAAGAAAATAACTTTAATAAAAAATTTCATATGATGAACACCTTTCCTATGTGCCCTAATCCTATTTGCTCTGGGGCGACCATAGTTTGAATTGTGCCAGATTTTCTATTTTTTGTGCAACTTTCAAAACAGTTTCTTCATCCCAAGGACGACCAATAATCTGCAAGCCAAGGGGCAGGCCATCTTTGTCAGTGCCGGCAGGAACGGACATGCCGGGCAATCCAGCCAAAGATGCCGGCACAGTAAATACATCATTCAGATACATCTTGATCGGGTCATCTTCATTCTCACCGATGGCAAAAGCTGCAGAAGGCGCTGTTGGCGTTAGAAGAACATCACATTTCTCATAGGCCTTTTTAAAATCTTCAGAAATCAAACGGCGCACTTTCTGAGCTTTAATGTAATATGCGTCATAATATCCAGCCGAGAGCACGTAAGTTCCAATCATGATGCGGCGCTTAACCTCATCGCCAAAACCTTGAGCGCGGGTTAGCTCATACATATCAATCAAGTCTTTTTCATCAGCGCGCTGCCCGTATCTCACGCCATCATAGCGCGCCAGATTTGAGGAAGCCTCGGCAGGGGCGATAATATAATATGTTGGCAGAGCATAATGCGTATGCGGCAAGCTAATATCTACAATCTCTGCGCCTGCGGATTTTAGCCATTCAATGCCTTGTCCCCAAAGTTTAGAAATTTCTTCAGGCATGCCATCAACGCGGTATTCTTTCGGAATACCTACTTTCAGTCCCTTGATATCTCCATTCAAAGCAGCAACAAAATCAGGCACATCCTTTTTTGCAGAAGTGCTATCCTTCGGGTCATGACCAGACATAGTGCGCAAGAGTAGGGCGTTATCTTCAACTGTTCTTGCAAATGTACCAGCTTGATCCAAAGAGGATGCGAAGGCCACAACTCCCCAACGAGAGCAACGCCCATAAGTTGGCTTTATACCTGAAATTCCACAAAATGCAGCAGGTTGACGGATTGAACCGCCTGTATCTGTACCCGTGGCGCCCATAGCAATATAGGCGGCAACACTAGCCGCAGATCCTCCAGAAGACCCACCCGGCGTTAAGTCTTTATTGCTATTTTGGCTTTTCCATGGGTTGATCACATTACCATAAAAGCTTGTCGTGTTAGATGAGCCCATAGCAAACTCATCCAAATTCGCTTTACCCAACATCACAGCACCAGCATCAAATAGCTTACTTGATACAGTGGATTCATATTGCGGCTTAAACCCCTCTAAAATATTGCTGGCTGCCGTTGTTTGAACGTTTTTTGTGCAGAATAAATCCTTAATCGCAAGTGGAATACCATCCAGCGCACCTGCCTCACCTTTGGCACGGCGTTCATCAGACGCTTTGGCTTGCTCTAGCGCAAGATCTGGTGTCTCGGTGATATAGGCATTCAAATCCTTTGCAGCGCCCATAGCATCAATATGCGCCTGCGTAAGCTCTGCAGATGTGAAATCTTTGCTTTTAAGACCTTTAAGGGCGTCTTTAATTGTTAGGTGCGTTAGATTACTCATTTTCGCCTCCCACGACTTTAGGTACTACAAAGTAGCCTTGCGTTGTTTCAGGTGCATTAGTCAGAACCTTATCCACGCAACCACCATCATTAATTACGTCGTCACGAAGCTCCAGATTAATATCAACAACACTGGCTAATGGCTCGACATTATCGGTATCAACCTCGGCAAGCTGCTCAACAAAGGTTATGATATTGGAGAGTTGTGGCCCAAGCTTTACGATTTCCTCATCTTCCAGACGAATTCTAGCTAGGCGCGCTACTTTTTTAACGGTTTCCTGATCTAGTGACATATGCAATCCTGATAAAATACTTATATATCTAAATTTTAACCCTTGCTCTTCTATCATTGACTTGTGTAGCGTGCAAGAGCAATGAGCTTCAATATTATGATCGATTTACTAGAGAATATCGTTGATAAATGCCCAAAGGGGCAAAATCTACTGGGCATGGATATTGGCCGCAAAACAATTGGCTTGTCACTTTCGGATTCAGTTCACAGTATTGCAACACCACTTGGGACGGTAAACCGTACCAAATTCTCAAAAGATATTAAAGCCCTCGAAGAGATCATTAAAGATTATCATGTGGGTGGCTATATTTTGGGCTATCCGGTAAACATGGATAATAGTGAAGGCCCCAAATGTCAGTCAGTAAAAGACTTTGCACAAGAGTTTGCAAAGCAACTTTCCGAAGATTTAAAGCCAAAAGAGGGTATATGGATCGCCCTATGGGATGAACGGTTATCCACAGTTTCTGTGGAAAACTTTGTGAGTGAAACTGTGAATATCAAAAAAAGCCGTGCCAAGGATAGGGGAATTATTGATAAACTCGCAGCGCAGCATATCCTGCAGGGTGCACTAGACTTTATGCAGCGGCGAAATCTCTGATGCTTCCCGATTTCTTTCTAAATGTTGAGGACAGAACATTTTTGCGCATCAACGTGGTCTTGTTGGCAGCTGTAATAATACGACCTGTTAAATCAATATTAAAAAATGCGCCATTTTCTGTAGTAAGAACACGTTGTTTAGGATCAAAAGATTTTACAGGCTTTACTTCTGGATTTTGGAAATGCCAAATAATTTCCCCATTGTAATGGCAGCACACAAAATTATCTACGGCATCGCAATCAAGTATAAGTAAAAGACGATCAGTCATCTCGTAGATCTCTTTAATCTTACAGGCAATGTCAGGATTGGCATTGTAAAAATTGATTTTATATTGCTCTAGATTAATCGACACGGTTACCTCCCGCATTGATATAGGGAGATATCGCGCCATAGCGCATCAAATCATTGCCGTGATTTTGCATCCAGTATTTACCATTTAAAAAATCATCTGATAATTCGCGGCACAAAGACCAAAAAGCTTTGCTATGATCAAGGTGAACCAAATGCGCAACTTCATGGGCAACTACATAGTCACTGGCCTCAACAGGGGCAAACATCAATCGCCATGAAAATGAAATTCGCCCGTCATGTGAACAGCTTCCCCAGCGGGTTTTGGTATCACGTACGCTGACCGTTTGAATGTTTTCTTTTATGAGCATCGCTTTTTCATGCGCCAGAGCTTCGAGATGTGTTGCTGCCAATCTTTTCAAAAAGCGCGTGATTGCTACTTCTGGAAACTCGGAAGGTGTTTTAACCTCCAGTACGTTATTGTAAATCTTTATAGAGTGTCTAGACAGGTTTTTATCATGATGAACTCTGATCGAAATAGCCGTTCCAAAAACAGGGATTATAGCACCATCATCAAATGGAATAGGCGGGGCAAGGTTTTGTAGAACACCTTTAATCCACGCTTCATGGTTTTTAGCAAAAAAATAAGCCTTCTTCAGTGGCATTTTCTCGGGCACAATCAAGTTTATTACGCGCTCGATAGGATCAAGCCGCAATGCTACACGTTTAGCTCTTTTGCTACGCTTTACAATGACAAGGTCTTCTAAAGACATAAGAAAGTTACTTTTTTATAATCACGACTAAACGCCAATCAGGAGGCCAGGCTATAAGAGGCTATAAAAGTGGTCTTATAAGAAGGAGTGAAATAAAACCGGAACTTTTATGTTTTAGCTTTCCTTTTTGTCGGTTTCCTTGACGAGCGAACAGTGTCTAACGAAACTATATTCGTCTTCTCCTGCTTAGTATCTGATTGTACTGATTTTTTCTTATTAGGTGAAGGGCTTTTTTTCTGACTTGCCTTTTTTGTTGCCTTTTTTTCCTTTGAGGCCGTCTTGGCTTTTGTCGATCTTACATTTTTTGTTTTTGATGTAGTCTTTTTCTTGCTCTTCGGCTTTGGGTCCGAGCTGCTTGGTTCAAGTGGGTTGTCATCGCGGTGCGCGATTTTTCCTTCCTTCAGATTATGAGGTTGGTTTTCCTTCAGCCAACGTCGAATGGCGACAATCCCATGATTGTCACGAATAAATCTTTCAGGTGCTAAATCCGGGATCTTTTTAAGATCAATTGATGGGATGGAATCTTTATTTTTATCAAATGCACGAATGAAATGTCTGATTCTGGGCATAATCTGCTCTCTCCAGCGGCGGCCATTAAATATACCGTAATGACCAGTTTTTAGCTGGAAATGGTGGAATTGCTTGCGCTGGGGCAGGGAATAGCACATTTCATGCGCGGCTGTGGTTTGACCGCGTGCGGATATGTCATCAAGCTCGCCTTCAATGGTCAGTAGAGCTGTGTGCTCAATGTCTTGCGGGCGAACATTTTTGATTTCATCTGTAGTAGGGTCGGTCCACTTCATACGCCCGCGCGGCAAAGAATGGTCTTGAAAAACCGTCTCTACGGTCTGTAGGTAGAATTCTGCGGGGATATCCATGACTGATAAATATTCATTATAGAATTTGCGATGGGCTTCGGCAGAATCGCCATCTCCAGTAATCAGGTGATGGTAAAATTTCATATAAGAGCCAAAATGGCGATCCAGATTCATCGACATGAAGCCCGAAAGCTGTAAAAATCCCGGGTAAACTTTGCGGAAAGCGCCAGGGTAATAATAGGGGACATTGTAGATGACCGATTTCTCAAACCAACTCAAAGGACGATTTTCCGCAAGTTCTGTAACTTCAGTTTTTGAAATTCTGGTGTCAATCGGTCCCCCCATCAGTGTCATAGAAAGCGGTTGGTTTGGGTCTTTATCGGAGGCCATCAAAGAAATGGCCGCCAAAACAGGTACGGCTGGCTGACATACAGCAATCAGGTGAACATCTGGTCCTAGAATATGTATGAAATCTCTGACGTAGGCGATGTAATCATCCAGATCAAAGCCTCCATGACGCATAGGCACTTGGCGTGCATCATGCCAATCTGTGATGTAAACATCATGGTGTGGTAACAAGGATTCGACAGTGCCGCGTAAAAGCGTAGCAAAATGGCCTGACATAGGTGCCACAATAAGTACTTTGGGATCGTTTCTTTTGGTCTCTCTTTTAAAATGCAAAAGAGAACAAAAAGGTTTGTCTGCAATAATTTGTTCGGTGATCGAAACTTTTTTGCCGCCAATTGTTGTTTCTGGTAATTCAAATTCTGGCTTTTCAAATCGGCGTGTAACGCGCTCGGTCATCTCCGCGCCAGCAGCAATATAACGGCCTAATTGCGTGTAGGAAAGGGGGTTGAGCGGATTTTGAAATGCCGTGCGGGTGACTTCTGCTTGCAAGCGCATCGGGGTTAGCATGGCATGTTGTAGTTCATACAAATGGTAGAGCATAAGGTTTTTCTTTCCAATGGCAAATATTAACGCTAAAGTTTTGGTCGGCAAGCAGTGTGGCAGTCATAACCGCTCATAAAAAGACACTCATTTATACACAATTTATACTATGTTCGAAAGCTTTTCACAACTCCACACTTATGTTTTTGATGCTGAGCGTATTCCGGTTTTGATTGTTGCAATGCTCGTGACGGTAATTGTCGGCATGATTACTGGTCCGGTGCGTGGTAATGCCAACCCGTTCATCTGGCAGATACTTGATGTTTTTTTGGGCGGAATCGGTGATCGGATGAATCGCAAGCATCGTAAAAAAGGAGATTTGATTTTTCGTGGGTTTTTATTAACGGCATTCATTTTATTTCTAAGTTCCCTGTTCGGGAAATATTTTGATTTTTATTTTATTCCGGCAGGGCACAGCACTTATGAAATTATTTTGATAAGTCTTTGTTTGAGCTCTGGTGCAATTTGGTTTTCTTTACTTAGACTTTATTTCACTATGGACAAACAAGGCAAAGCTAGCGGCGCTTTTTTTGATATTGCTCGCACAACCCGCACAAATCTCAATAGTGTAGAGGATCACGGTATTACGCGTTGTGCTATGGGGTTATCCGCTACGAGCTTGGATAAATCAATGATCGCCCCATCCTTATGGTATTTGATCGGAGGTGTGCCTTTATTATTGATATATAGCGCTCTTTCAGCGCTGGCTTGGCGTTTCGGGAATAGGGGGCTTGGTACGGGGTTCGGTGCTGTACCATTAGCACTAGAGAAAATTATGGGGGTAGTGCCATCTTATCTGTCTGGTTTTTTAATAGTCGCCGCAAGTTCTTTAACGCCTGCCGCCAGGTTATTTGATGGATTAAGGGTATTGTGGGATAGAAAGCAAACTATTCCCTATGAGCAAAATGGAATTACCCTTAAAGCTCTAAGCTGGTCACTAAAAGTCACCCTGGGCGGCGCTGTACAAAATATCAAAGGAGAAAAGCTGCCCTGTGATTGGGTTGGGCCTGAAGGTGCAACAGCACAAATCAACCATAAAAATCTGGTGCGAGCCATTTGGATTAATGTAATTTCTCATCTGCTTTTTGTGCTGATTTTATTATGCGCCTATATTTATACAGGAAAATTATTCTTAATGCTTGACTTTATAAGCTGACTTCGACTATTTTGCGCAAACTTATTTTTGAATTTATCAGATTTACAAGGATTAGGGCTATGAGCCAACGTTGTATGATTACCGGGAAAGCCCCGATGAGCGGACACAGAGTGTCTCACGCACAAAACAAAACCAAGCGCCGTTTTATGCCAAATATTCAGGATGCTAGCCTTTACAGTGAAGTTCTTGAGCGCTGGGTGAAGGTGCGTGTTAGCACAAATGGTTTGCGCACAGTAGAACACAAAGGCGGCTTTGATGCATATTTGAAAAGCACAGCTAAGACTAAGCTTGACCCTGCTTTGCGTCCAGTTAAGGCTGAAGTGGAAAATGCATTGGCTGAGAAAAAAGCTTAATTACTTTTCAATGATGAATACAATTAACCCGCTTAAATTTAGGCGGGTTTTGTTTTTTTGACATAAAGAAATGTTTAGAATAAATTGACAATAATATCGAAGTGATAAGGACGGGATCATACGAAAAGAATTGGATTTAACAACAATAGATGGCGCTATCGACTGGATAATGCTAAACAGAATGCGCCGATCAGAAGAAGGAGATCGAGCACAGGTCTTTGTGACATTATTTGGTGCGGATCACAATGAGGCAAGGGTAAAAGAAGCTTTGGCCTATTGCTATGACCACGGGATAGGGTGTAAACAAGACAAAGAGCATGCTTTCAAACTGATATTTGATGAAGATGAAACTATTTTAGTTGAAACCGCGATAGGGATAGGGTACGCCCTCAAGGCGCATGAGCTCTATCGTGATGACATAGATGAAGCCTTTAAGTCATGTAAAAAAGCGGCTTATATGGGCATGGTCGGCGCCCAAAACTGGATGGCTGGTGGACATGCAGGCGGTGAAAATGATCCTTGGCAATATAATCATGCAGAAGTGGTAAAGTATACGGAAATGGCTGCCAGTCAAGGGGATATGGAGGCCATTAAACGGCTAATTCTTATTAATTTGGGTGATTACGATGATATGGATGGAAAAGCCAAGGGTTTTAAGCCGGATTTTGATCGTGCTTATAGAATGGCCATAGAGTTAATTGATTCAGAGGAGGCAAAGAGTTTCATAGAAGATAATTTTACTGGCGATGGCATATATAATCACGATCCAATAAGTCCTGTTAAGTTTAACGAAAAATTTAATGATGCATCCACGGCGCAAATCGCATTTAAATCAAACGAAACAAAGCTCAGAATCCTGATGTATTACAACCAAAAGCAGTATGATAATGCTTTGCAGCAAACTCAGGACGCTGAACAAGAGCAACCTTTGGTAACTAAATAGAAAAAGGTGCTTGGGGTTTTAGTGTTTTTCTGCCATAAAGCTCTCCATGCTTAATTACCCGAATTTTTCCTTTGATATTACACATACCGACCCTAAATCGCGGGCACGGATTGGGCGCTTAAAAACGCCGCATGGTGAAATCGAGACCCCGAATTATATTTTTTGCGGTACAAAAGCCAGTGTTAAGAATCTCTCTCCGGCACATCTTCATGAAGCTAAGACTGATATAATCCTGTCCAATACCTATCATTTGATGCTCCAGCCCGGCGCAGAATTAATTGAAAAAATGGGCGGGCTTCATAAATTCATGAATTGGGGTGGCCCTATGCTGACGGACTCGGGCGGGTTTCAAGTCTTCTCGCTCGGTGAGGGGACAATGGCCAATGAGATCAAGGGAAAAAATGCCAAGGGGCATGATAACCGTAATCTACTGGAAATCTCGGAAGAAGGCACTGTTTTTAGGTCATATGTTGATGGTTGCAAAATTAAACTTACGCCCGAATCAGCAATGGAAATACAGCGTAAATTAGGCGCTGATCTATTGATGCAATTCGATGAATGCACGCCATATCACGTGGATAAGGACTACACGGCGCGCTCTATGGAGATGTCTATTCGTTGGGGAGATCGTTGCCTGAAAGAGTTTTCTGGTCACCATAATGGCAAGCAAGCCGTATATGGAATTGTGCAGGGCGGCGTTTATGAAGATTTGCGTCGTATTTCCTCGGAATACACAAAAGACCGTCCATTTTTTGGAACGGCCATTGGTGGTTGCCTTGGCGGTACGGATGAAGAAATGCACCGTGTTGTGGCCTCATCAGTGCCGTATATCCATCCCGATAGGCCGGTGCATTTCCTTGGTATCGGGCAAATCAAGGATGTATTTCGCTTTGTCCGCTTGGGCATAGATACATTCGATTGTGTCATCCCGACTAGGCTGGCGCGTCATGGGAATGCTTATATCAAAGGGCATAAGGGTGAAACGATCAATCTTTTCAATGCAAAATACAGGGAAGATGAACGTCCCTTAGATGAGGTCATGGATATTCCAGCTTCTAACACATATTCAAGAGCCTATATTCACCACCTTTTAAAGGCAAAAGAGCTGCTTGCATCACAAATTTTGGCGCAACATAATGTGGCTGTCATCAATATGCTAATGCGTGAAGTGCGTAAGGCCATCAAGGATGGATCACTAGATGCGCTTGAAAAAGAGTGGCTAGGCTAACTGCCTGTTTTCTGCTGTTTCTTCATCTTGAGTTAATACTTTTTCTGTATGATTGGCTTTTGAGTAGGTGTTATTTATACAAAAATAACAAAGGTTTGTTTATGTCATTGAGCTATAATAAAAAATTTAGCTGGCTGAATATTGCTCCTATAATAGGAGATCATATCCTGTGGTATAATGACTTCTTTGAAAGTCTTTTTTATCCGGCTTCGGAGATGGTTTCAAAGCCAAAATCTTTTGAGGCATGGTCAGCAGATGCAAAATCAGATGATTCTGTCTCTCCTGAGGATATTTCAAGACTGGCCGCTCAACATCAGGAACTATTTACACTAGCTGATAAAATTCAAAACCTCGTGAAGCAATCTGCTCAGAAGCCTCCTGCGGAGCTATTTCAAAATCTGAAGCAGATATATGAAGAATTTATCATGTTTATGCAAAGGCTTGAGCATGACCTGATTATGGAGGAGAGTGGCTATGATACCTTCACGGGTCTAAGAAATGCTAAATATTTCAAAGGCGATGTCCTGAGAGAAATGGATCGCCTTGAACGTCAGGGGCGTAGCTTTTGCGTAGCTTTGGCGCGTATTGACCGGTACGATGCCCTGCAAAAATCTTTAAATGCAGAGGAAGTTGAAGCATATCTGAAACTTGTTGCTGAACTCATAAAATTAAGTGTCCGTTCTTTTGATGATGCGTATTACATGCAAAATGGTGAATTTGTGCTATCTTTAAAGCAAACGGGCGTGTCCGGTGGTTTTTCTGCTCTTGATCGCCTTAGAAAGCAGCTGGAGCAAAAAAGTATTATTATGTCACTGGGTGGGCAAGAGACATTGCTAACA
>DCKO01000099.1:5676-9099 GCA_002320665.1 Micavibrio sp. UBA1672 | reverse complement strand
ACCGGGCTGCTCCATCCCGCGCCACGGAGAGATAAGGGGTTATAGGCCTTTAAATCTATAAGGTCAAGGGGCATAGGCAAGTTTCTTTTAAAATAGAGTTTTTAGCCTACCCCATTGACAAAACCCTGCGTCAAGCATAGCCTTTGCGCGTATTAATAACTCACCGGGGGTGCCCTTTACTATTGGGGCTGAGAGCAAACCCTTCGGACCCGAACCGGATGATGCCGGCGTGGGAAGCGTGAGAGGTAAAGATGAAACAACCACAAAGCATTGCAGTTCTTGGTGCTGGCGTAATGGGCCTTATGGCGGCTTATACCTTGCGCACATATTTACCCGCAACTGAAATCACTATTTTTGATCGTGATGCTACGCCGCAAAATAACGCAAGTAACAAGGCTGGTGGCATGCTCGCCCCTTATGCCGAGCTTGATCATATGCCGCAAGATTATCTTGGTGCTGCCAGTGATAGCCTTAAACTTTGGGGTGATATACAAAAAGCGCTGAAGACTGATTTTGAATTCAGAGAAAATGGTAGCCTGATTATTGCACATGCGGAGGACAAGCATTTACTTTCTCGCTTTAGTGGTATTTTACCAAAAAATGATCAATGGTCTGCTATTCAAGGTGAGGCTATCAGAACCCTTGAGCCCTCTTTAGATGCTGATATATTTTCAAATGGCTTGCACTTAAAAGCCGAAGGTCATCTGCATCCACGTAAGGCTATGGAAGCCTTGCGAAACTTTCTGCCCCCAATCATACAAAAACACATCGTGCCAGAAGACATAGTACAGGATTTTAATTTGGTGATTGATTGCCGCGGTATGGGCGCTTGCGATTATATTGATGACTTGCGCGGTGTTAAAGGTGAAATTCTTATTGTCCATAACCCTGAATTTCATCTCAATCGGCCTTTACGTCTGATGCACCCAAGATATCCGCTTTATATTGTTCCGCGTGAAGGAAACATATTTATGATTGGTGCCACCATTATTGAAAGCGCAGAAAGCGAAAGCATTTCGATACGATCCGCCATGGAATTACAAAGTGCCTTATATAGTATTCACCGCAGCTTTGGAGATAGTAAAATCCTAGAAATGACCGCAGGCATAAGACCAGCCTTACCAAAGAATATGCCTATAATATCAATGGAAGGACAAGTCATTCGGTGTAACGGTCTATTCCGTCATGGTTTTTTGCTTGCGCCAGTTATGGCAGAGAGTCTTGCATGTTATATTCAAGGCACTCACACCCCGCATTTTGATTTGTTTGCAAAGGAAGGTAGAGATGAACATATTAGTCAACGGACAGCCTTTGGCACTTGAAAAGATAATAAATGTCGAGGCATTACTCGAAGAAACCGGCTATGGCGGTAAGTTAGTTGCCGTGGCGCGCAATGGTGAATTTATCCCTAAAGAGTCTTATGCGGATATTACCTTAAAGGATAATGACAAGATTGAAATTGTTGCCCCGATGCAAGGTGGTTGATTATGAGAGATGACTTTATCATCGGAGATATGACATTAAATTCACGCCTGTTTTTAGGTACGGCAGGTTACCCCTCACCTGATATATTGCGGCAATCGATTGAGGCTGCGCAGCCCGGTATGCTTACAGTATCTTTGAGACGAGAAAGTGCCGCGGGAAAAGGACAGGCCTTTTGGGAGATTATTAAATCCTTT
Organism: Micavibrio sp. UBA1672; assembly: GCA_002320665.1. Lineage (GTDB taxonomy): Bacteria > Pseudomonadota > Alphaproteobacteria > Micavibrionales > Micavibrionaceae > UBA1672. The sequence goes on along the minus strand of DCKO01000099.1, from coordinate 7,420 downwards.
GGCATACCAGTTCTACCCAATACGGCAGGTTGCCAAAGTGTAAAGGAAGCCGTCACGACCGCCCAAATGGCCAGAGAAATTTTCGAAACGAACCGTGTGAAATTAGAAATAATAGGCGATAATTATACATTGCAACCAGACCCTTATGGCCTTCTGGAAGCAACAGAAGATCTTATAAAATTGGGCTTTGAAATCTATCCCTATATGACTGATGACCTTATTCTTGCACAGCGACTAGTGGATTTGGGATGCGATATTCTAATGCCTTGGGGGGCACCAATAGGATCAGGCAGAGGACTAAACAACCCTTATGCCTTAAAGCTTTTGAAGGACCGCTTTCCCGATAAAACTCTGGTGGTAGATGCTGGCATTGGCGCACCATCCCATGCCGCCGCCGCAATGGAGCTGGGCTATGATGCCATTTTGCTTAATACTGCTGTGGCAAAATCGGTTGATCCTCCGCTTATGGCGGCTGGTTTTGCAGAAGCTATACGCGCTGGGCGACGAGGATTTCTTGGCGGTATTATCGAAGCGCAAGAATCTGGAAAACCCTCAACCCCTCTGATAGACCGTCCGTTTTGGCATCAGGAAAAGGCTGGTTAGAATGGAACGTTATGCGCGGCAGTTAAGTTTGCCCGAGATGAGCCTTGATAAGCAAGAGCGCCTAAGTAAGACTTCTATACTTATGGTTGGCGCTGGCGGTTTGGGATCTCCTGTCCTGCCTGTTCTGGCTGGCGCTGGTGTGGGACACATTGTTATTGCAGATCATGATACGGTTGATGAAACAAACCTTCATCGCCAGACCATTTATAAGCAAGATCAAACAAGACAATCAAAAGCCAAGCTTGCGAAGACCTATCTTGAGCATTTGAATTCAGATATTCAAGTTGAAGCCATAAATGAAAAGCTTGGCGCTGAAAATCATCAAAAATTACTAAATTCATATCAATTTGACCTTATTTTAGACGGAAGCGATAACTTTAAGACTAAAGATTTACTCAATAGTTACAGCATTAAGAGCAAAAGCCCGCTTTTAAGCGCAAGTGTTTTACGTTTTGGCGGTCAAATTGGACTTTTTGCAGGGTATTTATCCAATCAACCGTGCTATAGGTGCCTTTTCCCTGATTTCCCTGAAAATGCATACGATTGTAATCAGGCTGGTGTTTTAGGCAGCGCCTCCGGTGTCATAGGCATGTTGCAAGCCCATATAGCCCTATGCACTCTTCTGGATCTGGGCGATTATAAAATTGGTGATATTGTTATTGCTCACTTGGATAAACTAAGGTTGGAAAACATCCATTTACCAAAAAATAAATCTTGCGCGACCTGCAAAAATCAGGATCATGAAGAGATGAGTAACCTAGAAAGTCGTTCCGTTATGATCGATATCCTGTCAATAGAAGATGTAGCCAAAAAAGATGCCATTATCGTGGATGTGCGTGAACCGCATGAGATTTCCAGCGATCCGCTGAATCATGATTTAATCAAGCGCCCACCTTTGCAAATCCCTTTAACGCAAATCCCAATGAAAATGAGCCAATTACCTACACATAAGCCTTTAGCCTTTATTTGTGCGGGGAATATCCGCAGCCAGAACGCCGCAGAATATGTTGCAGCGCGTGGCTATGAGGATGTATGTGTTCTGGATAAGTTTTCTTTGTAACCGTGCTTTAAATTATAATTGTTAAACGCTTCTTGGCAAATCATGAGCAACTCCTCTTTATTAATCCCCATATTTGATAAT
>DCKO01000099.1:3669-5369 GCA_002320665.1 Micavibrio sp. UBA1672 | reverse complement strand
TATTAATCCCCATATTTGATAATGCTAGTTGTAAGCTAATATGATATTTCTCATCTGCGCAGAAAAATACTGCCCTATGCAACTCACCCCATTTAGTCCAAAATCTGTATTCATCTTTTGGGGTCAAGAGTAGATAATAATGATTAATTCGGTTAATGCTAAAATGCTTAATTTCTATATTTCTGATATCTTCCCAAGAAACAAATTCATACTTACCCCAATAACCCTTTCTATAAACAAACCCTTTATTATAAACGGCAAATAACAGCTTCCCAGTATGCTGTATAATACGACAAACATTAATGATGGATAAAATTATAAAAAACCATATGAAAATTAGACTAAAATAATCCAACATTATTAAATGTATTTGGATTAATTAAAAGAAAGGCGCCTAGAAGAATAACAAAAATACAACAGAAAAAACTATAGTTTGAAAAATGAACCTTCAGTAACAGATAGCCCTTATCCATATCAAACCGCGTCTTTGTCCATCACCGTTTTGATATCAGGGCGTGGATAGAGTTTATCCATTGCGATGGATAGACCTGTATCCTGAACGATACGCACATGTTTTCTGCGCAACTCACGCGGCTCAAGCACACCGCAAGAATGCGCTATAATCTCGACTTCATGCACAATGTTCTTGGCGTAATTTGCCACTTTTACGGCCTTATCTTCGGGATTCAAACCTTCCTGAAGATGCTTTTGGTGCGTTGCTACGCCTGTGGGGCATGTGTTTTTATTGCATTTCAGGGACTGGATACAACCCAAGGCAAACATAAAGCCACGCGCCGATGTGATAAAGTCCGCCCCTGTGCACAAAGCCCAAGCAACATCTGATGGTGTAATCAACTTACCAGAGGCGATTATGCGCACGCGCTCACGCAAGTCATATTTATGCAGGACATCTGAAACCATTGGCAGAGCCTCTTTTAGAACCAAGCCAACATTGTCCATAAGCGGCATTGGCGCGGCGCCAGTTCCACCATTACCCCCATCAACAGTAATAAAGTCTGGTGCAGATTCCACACCGCGCTTCAGGATTTCTTCACATAGGTCTTCGATCCAGTCCGGTGAACCTATCACAGTTTTAAAGCCCACGGGCTTGCCTGTGATATCGCGAACATGATTGATAAAGTCCAGCAACTCAGACACATTGGAGATTTCAGGGTGACGGTTCGGAGAGATAGAATCCTCATTGACCAGAATACCCCTGATCTCGGCAATATCCTTATTGATCTTGCTGGCTGGTAATATGCCGCCTTTACCCGGTTTGGCGCCCTGCGACAGCTTGACCTCGAACATCTTCACCTGATCATGGCCAGCTACTTTTTTGAGTTTTTCATCGTCCAGAGAACCATCACTTTTACGCACACCGTATTTAGCCGTGCCAATTTGAAAGACGATATCCGCATTGCTCTCAAGATGATATGGCGCGAGACCACCCTCCCCTGTATTGATCCAACATCCAGCCATCTCAGCTCCTTTAGAAAGAGCCTGTACAGCCGGTTTGGAAATCGCACCATAACTCATACCAGAGATATTAAAAAAGCTACGCGCATCATAGGGCTGTTTGCAGTACGGCCCAATAGTGATCACAGCTGTTTCTGCGGCATCTTTATCTAGTGGTGGAAAAGCACAACTTGCAAAAATATAAGTACCTGCTGCGTTCAAGTTTTTAGTTGAGCCAAAGGCAA
>DCKO01000099.1:2446-3361 GCA_002320665.1 Micavibrio sp. UBA1672 | reverse complement strand
AGTTTTTAGTTGAGCCAAAGGCAACTGTATTACCCTTGTTTTTTCCTGCTCTATAGACCCAATCTCTTTCTGCGCGATTAAAGGGCATTTCCTCGCGATCCATCGCAAAGAAATATTGCCGGAAGAATTCTCCTAAAAACTGGAATATGTACCGAAACCGTCCCAGAACTGGAAAATTATGGCGTATAGCGTCTTTGCGCTGCGTTGCATCGATGATGTACATCACCACAATCGAAGCTACAAAAGCCAAAACCAAAAGAAAGAAAATGGCCGCCAAAATTGACAGGCCATAAGAAACAAAGCCGGAAAAGCTATTCATTTTATTCTCTTTCGCCTTTTACAGGCTTTTTATAATTAGGCTGCTTTTTGCCCTTTGGCATTTTCAATACCTTCATTAATTAAGGCCTGCGCTTTTTCTGCGCCTTCCCAACCCTTCATTTTCACCCATTTGCCTTTTTCAAGGTCTTTGTAATGTGTAAAGAAGTGCTCGATTTCATCCAACAGGATTTTCGGCAAGTCATTGTGATCTTTTACATCTGCAAACATCGGGTGTGTTTTATCAACTGGTACCGCCAGAATTTTTTCATCCTGACCGCCATCATCTTCCATAACCAAAACGCCAACCGGGCGCACAGCAATCACACAACCTGGCATTAAGGCATGCTGAGCATAGACTAAAACATCAACAGGATCGCCATCACCGCCTAACGTATTTGGTATGAAGCCATAATTGGCAGGATAAAACATCGGGGTGTGCACAAAACGATCTACGAAAAGTGCTCCTGAGTCTTTATCAAACTCATATTTTACAGGCGTTCCACCCATTGTGTTTTCAATAATTACATTCACATTATTCGGCACATCTTTACCAGCTGGTATTTTTGAAATATCCATATTTAATCTCTTCCTTTTTTA
>DCKO01000099.1:0-2137 GCA_002320665.1 Micavibrio sp. UBA1672 | reverse complement strand
CATATTTAATCTCTTCCTTTTTTAAGGCTATTGAATTTCTATCGAGCCAAGCCCGTTTACGGTTTCTTACAACCATGCAAGAAGATGGGCAAGATTTTTTTATAAAAAAACCCGATTTCAATGCTTTATGCCTGAAATTCGGGTTTTTGATGTCTTAAACTATTGTAAAGTGCAAACTAGCTGTCTTTATCTTCAGACTTAGTTTCGACCTTGTTGTCATTTGATTTACGAATTTTTACACGAGGAATTGTGCGCTCTATTTCTTCCGGTACATATAACACGCCCCCAGATCCACTTGCGTATGCAATCATTATAAATCCTCCACTTATGTTTCTTTGATGTGAACGCGAGTATACACGCCTTTTCAAAGAATTGCAAATATCGCATACACCACCATGCGCTTGCTGCATAGCACAATAAAAAACGACCCGAATTTCGGGCCGTTTTAAAAGATTATTTCTATTTTCGAGCTTATTCAGCAGCAGAAAGATTTCCTGCTGCTTGACGACCACGATTTTCCTGCAATTCGAAAGAAATCTTCTGACCTTCATCAAGACCATTCATACCAGCTGCTTCCACAGCAGAAATATGAACGAAGACATCTTGGCCGCCATCATCCGGCACAATAAAACCAAAACCTTTTTTGGGGTCAAACCATTTGACAGTTCCCGTTTGTGACATAATAAAACTCCTTATTTGTCATTATGTGTAACCAGCCTTTCGATATTACTCCGGCTGATAGTTCAAACGGGTATTCTACAGACTATTTCTACTGTGGATTAAACGCCTTTTTAAAGAAAAATTCAAGAGATAACGCTTACTTCACCCAAAATTATCGAGCCTTATGATGTTTACAAAAACTATATGCTTGTTAAGCTTTTAAATGTTATAATTATAACTGAGGGTAAAGAATCTATATTTTTCAGAGACTTTGAATGAATAAATCATCTGATGTACTTGAAAGAACCGTACTTCATCCGGGGAAGTTTTTCCTTAAAGCTGGTGAAGAAAACATGCGCGCCTATATCGTGCAGGCCGGTGAGGTTGCATCTGTGCACCATACTGAAGATGGTAACGCTATTACTGTCGAAAAATTTGGTCCGGGTACAATTATTGGAGAACGCGGCTTGCTTTTAGATGATGTGCCAACATTAAGCTACGAAGCCACTCAAAGCACAACTGTTATTGTTATTACAAGGCAAGACTTCGAAAAACAAATGAAAAAAGTCCCCAAAGTGGTGCGCACGGTTTTAGATCATGCCCTCAAGAAAATACAAGGTTACGAGACCAAAGACTCCGAGTTAACCATTAATCAATTTGATGTTGACGAATTAGCAGTGCTTTTAGTTTCTAATTTGGTCAAAGGGCTATCAGATGATAAAAAAGCCATATACCAAGAAACGATTACGCCTCATATAAACGGCTTAATTAAAGCTATTAAGGAACTTAAAGGATCATAAGACACGTTTCACTTTGAACGTTTATTTGGCCTTTTTATATTTTAGTGCAGTCACCCATCCGAAATGATATAGTTGCTCATCTACACAGAAAATGGAGGTTGATATGCTCGCCCGAACTCGCCCTGCGTTGATTATGTTACTTTTTGCACAAATTATCCTGCTTCCTAATATAGCCTATGCCAAGCGCCCGCCAAAATGCGGCGAGATATCACGTAACGACATCAGAGATGCCTTTGACCATGCTCATGACTTGCGATATTTTTATGATTATGATGAAGACATAGAGCGATTATGCGCTTTTATGGATGAGTTTGAAGACTGGGATGATAATGTTCCCCGAGAATTAAGGCGGAGTGATGCGTATGATGATGAAAAAGATGCGTTGATCGAACGCATAGAAGAACATATTGATGATTTAAAAACACCATTGCGCATGCTTCATTTATGGCTTCGAGCCAATACCGATACGACCTATGAGTTTGTCTTAAAAGAGGCTCGTGTAAGAGCGCGACGCGATGATATTGATAAAACTCTGGTTAAGCTCAATGAAGATATTCAGCTTATAAAAGATTTTATGGGCAGACAGGATAAAAAAATCGTGGAACAAGAGACAATAAATATACCCTAGTCTTATTTACCATGAGATTTATCATTGTACGTCGTCAGAGTATTTTGGA
>DCKO01000078.1:11286-11424 GCA_002320665.1 Micavibrio sp. UBA1672 | reverse complement strand
TACGGGCTGGTGCGTATGGGTTGTGATCACTGGATTGATCACAACCAGCCTGATCTTCCCATTATCTACACACCGACTATGCGCCAGAACTTCTACGCGATTGTGCGCGATGTCTTGAAAGATGCCTATAAATTCGAG
>DCKO01000078.1:0-10943 GCA_002320665.1 Micavibrio sp. UBA1672 | reverse complement strand
ATGGGCATTGAGGTGCAGCCATGTTACGCGCAGCAATAGACCATCCAAAATATGGGTCAATGATCAAAGAGCTTCACGGTCTGCTTATAGGGGCTGAGACCCGCGCAGAAATTCAGAGCCTTGATCATGATGATAGGTCGGCGCTTCTTAGGGAGATCATAAGCCGCATCACGGATGACCCGCTGGAACAGGTTTTTCTGGTGGGTGAAGCATGGGCTTTTTGCCGCGAAGCACTGGGGTTTGAATTTTATGAGCGCGCATAGAGACTGGCTGGCATTTGCAGAAATGTTCCGCTATCAGATCATCCCCGAGCCTATCAAGGACGAGTTACTGGGCCTTACGCGCGGGGATGATGAACTGGCCCGCGTAATCTATGGCGTGTTCGGCCCATCCAGCCTTAATTTTATGAGAAGAAAGCGCCGCCGTGATCTGGGCGGCAAGTCTCCGGCTGAATGTATTGCAAGCGGCAAGCTTGATGATCTGCATATTGTCCTGATGCTGGCACTGACTTCTGATCAGGAGAAAGAGAACATCAAGAATTATCTGACCTCGCTTCATGACTGTGATCCGGCGAATTGGCCGTGGAGTATCGCCGCGCTACTAGCCGATGAATCCATCCCGAAAAGAAAACGGGTTTTAATCTCATGGATGCTTGATGAAATGACGCAAGAGGAAAAAGCCTCATGTTTACTGCATTAGAATTTGAAAACACAAAAAGATGGATCAGGAGCTTGAAGCGCAATCACCCCGAAGATTGGAAAAAGCGCCTTATGCCTTTCCTCAATGACTGGAGTGTCACTGACAGGCAAAAATGCCTGATCCGCGACGCCGCGCAGGAAATCATGAGGGAGCCGGAAACGGATAAAAGCGTGGATACCGTGCGTCATTTATAAACTATATCGGCCAGCAAATGACTGGCCGATAAGCAAAAATTTTTCTCTTCATTTAGCAGCGCTTAAAGCACGGCGCTCAGCAGCATGCGGGTTTGTACTGCCGTACTTCCCCCGTATCTCATCCATACTCAAAGAACCACGGCTTTTACTGCGCCAGTCTTCGGGCCGGAAATACCAGCATTTCTTCTTCGAGGCATATTTAAAGCCTGCTGCTTTTAATGTCTCTTTATGTGTGCGGGTGTCACCGGATACCCAAACCCACGCCCCGCAGATTTCAATATGCAATCCAGTCAGAGCATGAATAGCATTGAGCGCTATATTTAAGGCTTCGGGATAGTCGGCTTGCTGCGCATCGCTTTCTGGAATATCACCAGTAAAATCTTTCAACACTTCAAAGGCAGCATTGATAAGCTTCATCATTTCCGCCCCTGCTGGGTTTCTGTCGGGGTGGTATTTATGGGCGGCTGTCCGGTAGGCTTTTTTAATATCCTGCTGTGTCACACTGCCTGTTAAGCTCAATAGTTTGGCTGCGTCTTTAATGTTCATAGCTCTTTTCCTCATCTTTAAAATTGACATTTCCCCCGAAGGGTTGAAAACCCGAGAGAAAGAGCGAGGTACGAGCGATAGACGCATGTTCTTGGAAAAGCCCAGAAAAAGTTATGGCTTGGCGCGGGCAACACGGATGAAGCCGTCAGTTTTTCTGGGGTTTTCCAAGGTTATGTGGCAGGATGAGGCGTAGCCTTCGGGGGAATAAAAATTCTTTTCAAGGCGCAAGTCTAATAAGACTTGCGGGCAATATAGGCAAGTGGAGCGCGCTAGGCGTTAGTAATTGGAAGCCCGATAGTCCTGCCGCATTACAGGCGGGATGAGCGATAAGCGAAGGCTGGAATGAACGACCCGAAGGGAAACGCTAAAAAGTTAGTTTCTTATTTCGGCCAATAGCAGTCATTATTTATTTATCGCCAATCACGCCTTCAGCTTGCCAATATTTGGAGTCACGCTTACTAAAAGCAGGTCGCGTTCCTTCCAGAACATCAAGAATTTTCGTGTTCATTTCAGGGTTTTCAATTGATCCAGTGATATAAACAACTTCATTACCTTGATCCTTATGAATTTTTGCATGTATAACTTGATCAGCATCACAAACAACAGCAAGGTTAGGATTATGCGTAACAAGAATGATCTGCCGCCTTTTTTTTGCATCTTTTACGCACGGAACAAGCGTATTAAAGACCGTCTGATTATCAAGATTTTCTTCTGGTTGATCTATTACAAGGGGAATATCGTTCTGATCCAAAATCAGATAAAAGATAAGGAGAAGGTTTCCACGCTCGCCAGGAGAAAGCTGATCTAGCTCTTTATCGTCCCATTTTAAATTATAAAAAGGATTTAGATACTCAAGAGAAAAAATATAATTATACAGATCTTCAACAGTACCGCCTTTGACAAGCTGGTTTTTGACACTGTTGGGCTTGCCATTATGACTTTCAAGAGCCTGAATGATTAACGCTAAAAATTGACTAACATCATCAAAAAAATCAAAGTTCGTAGTATCCAGAAACTCTGCTACTTTTTCAGCTCCTTCTCTCGCTCCGCTAAAGCTGCCCGATCTATTCTGATTTATTTTTTTCAAAAACTCTTCTGTAAATCTGCTTTCTGATATTGCAACATCAAACTTAATTCTGAAGCTTTTAACGTTATCTATGGGGTAGCTATCGAGATAGTCTTGTACAGAACCGTAATACTTAGCGTAATGCTCGCGCAATTGTTGTTTTTCTCGATATATTTCCAATGCCTTTTCATGTCTAGTCTGGCAAAGTTCACTTTTTTGTGCGGGATATAAATTTCTGACTTTATCAATTTGATCTTCGTAGTATTTTTGTGAACCAATGGTGACCGCATCACCGATGATCTCATCTTTCCTTGACTGCCATATTTGAAGGTTTTCTAAATATTTTTGGTACTTCTTCTGAGGCTCGCTCAATTTTTCACTTAGTGAAGCTATATCCGTAGATAGTGAATCGCGTTTCGCGGCTAGACTGCCTTCTTTTTGAGCGTCGAGACTTTCTGAGATGTCTCCCCTAGATTTACGAACAGAGTTGAATCTACTATCTACTTTTTCCTTATTGATCTTAATTTTTACGACATCATCGACATTTATACCTAGTAGCTCAAACTCCTCTGACAACTCACCAAGCGCCGACTCAACATAGCTTTCTATATTATCCAATTGCTTGTTAATTTTTTCTAAGCTGGCTTCTTCTCTTGCATACGTTCCGTCTTTTTGGTTAGTCTCGCTAATTGTTTTATCTATATCCGCTAACTCTTGCTTCTTACTATCTAAAGCGACTTGATCATCATTGGGCTTTGGCTCATTTTCTTCTTCAGGCTTTGAAACTGGCGAAGGCTTTACAGACTCACGATTATGCGCTTCCAACTCTTCATTTTTGAGCTTTAATTGAGCTTGTAGTTCTCTCAAATGCTCATCTGAAAGCTTCTCTTCCAACTCAGCGACATCTCGATTTATCGCTTTGACTTCGCTCACAAGCTGGTCAATTCTGTTTTCCACTTCTTTGTCACGATGTTTAAGTAGGCTATCAAGATCATCAAAATCCAATCTATCTGATTTTTTGATGCGTGAGAAAATTACGGACTTTAACTCAGAATAAAATGCACCTTCTTCACTCAACCCGACTTCAGAGCAGATATCTTCGAGATAACTTTGAGGGATATACTTTATTCTTTCGGAGCTTGAGCTATCATAGCTTTCAACTAACGTATCTACTTTAGTTTTCTTTGTGTCATTCCAAGCCATTTCGGCTTGAAAATATTGAGCCTTACCACGTTTTTTATGTGAAAATTTCTTATCGTTTAGAAAACTGAATTGCTTGTATCTTTTAGTATTACCAAGCAAACCAACAATATCGGCAAGCGCGCTTTTACCACTGCCTTTATTTCCGATAATAGCGACCATTCCACTATTAATTGGCAACTCGAAATTGAACCATTTTTCTTCTGTTTTACTATCCTCCCGCTTTTTTACAGAAACAGAATGGATAACCTTAGTCGGGTGTTGATTAACCCGCTTAAGGCTTTCGGGTATCTGACCAATATGAACTCGCCCCTCTGGTTCATTAACAATCTGCTTTAATCCTTGAAAGGTGGGGTCAGTCTTTATCCAACAGAACTTATCAATAGGCTCCGACTTCTCGTTACGAAGTTTTCCAACAGGATAGCCGTGCTCATGAGAATCGCTACCTTTTATGCAAGGTTTTTTATCTTGAAACCAGCTTTCAAATTGTTCTTGCGAAAACTTTGGTTCACCCTTCTTATCGGGAGGTGACTTCCAGTGAAAAAAATCTATCTGTGCTTGGCGGGAAGAACCAAGAATATCGCTATCCTTGATAAATTTTTCTTTTATCCACCCATCAGAATTTGGGTCAATTTCATCAATTCCGCCATATTCATCATATGGCAACCATATAAGGTGATTGTTTTTAAATTTTTTATCGGTAGAAAGCGCTTCAATAACTTTCCTAAAGGAAACCTTTTTATCTGCAAGCTTTGATATATCGTCGTAATCCGAGCCAATAATCGCATCGTTCGACTGCAAAGATTTTATAAAGGATTCGATATCATCAATTTTTAGCTCTTCGGGATTATTATTAAATATGATGTGAAAGTTAAAATGACTGACACCTTTGGTTTCATTATGTTTATTTTGCAAAGAGTCCGTCATTCGCATCTCAACTACTGGAAACAGTACTTTTCCATGTAGATCAAGGTCTCCAGATTCAATGCTTTGAGCCAGTTTCTTGTACCCAGCAACACAAAAATAATCATTTATGCCAATAACATCGCACTCAGCCGATTTAATCTGCTCTATAAACTGTTCCCACGTTCCGCTATAGCCAGACGAATACGGCGAGTGGACATGCAAATCCCATTTTCGCCATTCAGAGCCTCTTGGGAATATTGTCATTGCTTTATGTTCTCTCTATTAAAATCTGTATTTTTGTGGGCATTATTCTATTGGCAAAATGTCCGCTTTGGGTCGAAAGTCAGCATTCATTATTCGCCAAAGAGCCTTTCTACAGTAACCATAGGTAGATATAAGCGAATCCGTCCATTATGTCTATCAAGGACTTGAAAGCCGTACTGCTCGTAAAAGCCTTGAACGCTATCATCTAGTGCATCCACAACCACTGCATAAGATGGCAGATGGGCATTGATCTGTAGGCATTGCCTGAGCGCGCTAATCAGAGCGATTTTACCAAGCCCTAATCCTTGCGTGTCTTTATGCACAGCTAGTTGGGCAATGAGCAAAACAGGAATGGGGTAATGGGGAAGCTTTTTAAGCTGGGCCTTGGGAAGAGTTTCCCGTTTGATCTGGGTAGAGCTAAGCGTGTAATAGGCGCAGATTCCGGCTTTTTCGGTGTGGGGTACCTTTTCCGTCAGCACCATAGTCTTGCTGACACCCGCAGCCCTATGACGGGCCGCAAACTGGCGGATAAAGGCATTTAACTCTTCTCTTCCGCAGTCAAACTCGGCCCTGTCATGCAGGGCTTTATCAAGCTCTATAAATCGGGAATCCGGCGTCACTGAATACCACGCTGATCAGCAAAATCCCTTGCCTCGCGTAGCTTCTGATTAGGCGCTTCGGCAGCTTCGCAAGCATTCATAAAGCGGTCAAATACATCATCCTTGACCACAATGGATTCATGCTCGCTGATCACGCGGCGGGCATCCTGTTCTATTAGGCGCACAATATACTCGGTCAGGCTCTTTGTACCCTGTAGAGCCGCCGCTTTCTCTGCTACTGCCTTGATTTCATCATCAATGCGCATATCTATTCTTGAGGTAGCCATAATCGGCCTCCTATCCATAACCTATTACCACTAACTTATTATGCTACCAGATCAGCGTCATTTTGTACAGCATTATTCCGTACATTAATGGCGCAGCTCATACTTCCATTCTATGTGGTTAAGCGGCTAAACGCTTGCGCGCATCCAATCTGCGTCAGGTTGGTCGGGATTGAACAGCGATATGTTCACGGTATCCAAACGGCGGACGGTTGGTGCAAGGTGTGGTGCAGGAGGAAAAGCACTTTTCCTGACCCTGCGAGTGATTAATCGGCGATACGATTTCTGGCTTCTCAAGGCTCGATGCCTTAGAGAAGTCATGCCGAGGGGGAATCCAACAGGGGGAAATGCAACGTCAGTGGAATGCCTCCCCCTTTGGCAAGCGCTTTGTAATACCCATACAGAATGGATGGATAAGTATTACAAAGCACAGCTTGCGTGCAGCGGCGGGGCGTGTAGTACGGTAGTACAAACCATGATTTTGTAATATCGGCTGGTCATAGCTGGAAATGGTCTGGAAATACTGCCATCAATGATGGTCGGACGAAGTTATAATGACGCAAACTAAAAAACTGCTAATTGTGCTATCTGGATATTGGCTATGTACAAAGAATATGGATCGTATTTCTTGGGCTTCATCCCTAACCCTTTCGTTCGGTATGTCATATCAGATGACAGAGCACATATAAAACGTGGCGTTGGGCTATTTGGATGGTTTTTTTGGGATTTAGGCCCAGCTACTACTATTCCGATTCAAAGCGCAAATATTGGAAAATCTCCTTATAAACTTTCCTTGGGCTTTTTTGGCGATATTGAAATTAATGACAGCAATAATTCGTTGATTTGGAAAGATGTGTGGGGACTGAAATCAAAATATAATTTTTTAAATAGCTATAGCCAGTTCAAAACTGATAACGAAATTAAGGAAAAGACTGAATCCTTTGCGCAAAATAATCATGGAGTATCCATAGAAGAGCAGTCTTCTACAGGCAGCCAACAAAAAACAAGATCAATACCTAACGAAGTAGAATTTTCAGATAGAGTAATTCTGCTTCCCCGCCCCGCCGGAGTATTTTCACATATTCTACATGTCCATAATCGCGGTTATCCAATTTGGGAAAAGCCAGAGTTGAAAAAGAGGTGGGTGGAAAAAGGTGATGTTCTTTATACATTAGCAATTAGAAAAACGCGGGAGTCTCTTTGGAAAGAGTCGGAGTGGTATGAGTTTCCTATAAAAAGCCCTGTAGCTGGTTTGGTTGTTCCTTATGGTAAGGTCAAATTTTATAGCCATGAAGAAGACATTCAATATAGGCGTTTTAATTATTATTGTATTTTGCTACCAGAGGGTGGGCTTCCTTATGCGAAGGGTGATATTTTATATCAGGACTTCTACAGGTTTTGTCTAAGCTTTGTTCCTGAAAATATAGCCAATTTACACGAGAAAGATGCTTCTAGATTTATCAAACGCCGATTTGAGAAAGCCGGAATTGATATCACTAATGCCAGCCAAGTTAAAGAATATTTGCGAGAAGAAATTAATAAAACGCCCTCTGATCCCATAATCTCCAAACTTACGGGATATGAGTTTATTGATAGTTTCGTTGATATGTTGAATGCTGGTGATGAGGCAAGCAAAAAGCTTGCTAAGTTTGAATTGCCAAAAGCCTATTTTGATATTGCCAGAGATTTAATGGATCGTGGTGATTTTGTATATGCTATTAACTACTTTGCAAAGGCTTCGCCTATATATACTGACGCGATGCTCTATTCACAAGCTTTATTTATCAATGCTCTTGGTGACGAGTTTCATGCCAAAAATTGTTTCCATAGTTCTCACGCCAGTGTTCTGGAAAAAGCCCCAAAAGTATTGGAAAAAGCTAAAAAAGGCTATCTTAAAGCAATTGAAATTAATCCTGAACATGGCGATGCGATTAATCGATTAAAGAGTGTTGAGGAAGCTATAGAAAGTAAAACGTATAATCACTTAATTGATCGCCGTATATATGATGTTTATATACGTCATCGTGGAATAGATCTTGCCGATGCAAAAGCCTTATCTTTCATATCTCAAGAATGGTGGCCATCAAGCTGGTGTTATGGTTGTGATAGATTGGAGCTTGACGAGCGGTATAGTGAAATAGGAGAAAGTATAAAAGATCAGAAGCTAGTAAAAGACCTTGAAGAGGAATATGGTATTCTCTGTAAAATCGCTAGGCCATTAGAAGAAACCAAAGAAAAGACTGAGATCAAAAGCGAAGATAGTATTGAAAACAAGCGATCAAGTTCGTGGAAAAACACCAATTATTCTGAAAAAGATATAAATGCGGAAGAAGCACGAATAAGATGGGGTTTGCCGCCAGAATACACCAAGGAAATACTGGACAATTTTTATATTAAGTATAAGAACAGTGGGAAGTTTTCCAGCAAACAGTTATCTGAAGACTACGTTTTGTTAGAGGAAAGTGCCAGTTGATATTACTGAATAAGAGTTAGTTTGGGGCCGCAATCCGTGTCTTCGAGTTTTGGTAGATTTTTTAGGTTGACAAGCGGTGTGTCAATAGGGCGACCGACTGCTTCTTTAAAACCTTGCACTGCTTTTCTTGCTCGCTCACCAAGTTCAATAGATTCGAGTACACGTTGGGTAATGTCATCAGGATATGGAAGTGGCGGATTTTTTAATTCGTCTAAGCGGTCTAACATTACCTCGTAGAGTTCCTTTTCTGTAACTCTAAATATTGGTGCATCTTTTTCATTTGTAGATGATATTATTGCGCATACTTCGTTATTGACTAGGCCAACGCCAACAAGAGACTTTCCGTAATAAGTTCCATCTAATTTATCCGCCCCATGAAATATTTCGTTCAAAGTTTCCAAGTCATCCATGACTTAATCTTTCTGTTATTATTTTTACCCTACTACCAGAATTACCACGAATTTAACGTTTTTTGCAAATTTAAAGTGGATTTTAAGATGTCTACGCCGTAGAGATCGAGAAGTTTATTGCTTGCTTTTTCAAATTTCTTAGAGCGGATAAATCGGCTTTTCGGAGCGCGTCGAAGATGAGCCAGAGGAAATAGACCGCCTTAAAGCGGAGCGCCGAGAATTAGAAAAAATCGCAGCATAATGTAAAAAACTATGGCTCGTATATTTCGTCATTGGCGCAGTAGCTGAAATTTTCCCAGACTGTTTTTTCGCTAGGATCAATTTTTCTAGTATCTAGAGGGATGTTTCGGTTGCTTTTTGTTACTTGCAATCTGTGCAGCGCATGCAAGTCAGACGCGATACAATCAGCAATATCCTGTGCCAATTGTGGCGAAAAATAGCCTTTTGTTGTGTCTGTTAACATTTTAATTCTGCTGTCGATCAATTCAGCCAGATCAGTTTCACAGGCATCCATATGCTGTCCCTCTTCGAGGGTTACAGGATTTGTAAAAATAGCTACAAGCTCTCCGCTCTCTTTAAAAGAACATCCTTCATATTTATCATGAACTTCAACGAATCTGCCTTCTGAGTCAAATAGCAAGTCATCCGTGACCTTATCAACCAATGCTTTATCTTTCTGTTATTATCTTTTTTATCTACTACCAGAATTACCACGAATTTAGCGTTTTTTGCAAATTTAAAGTGGATTTTTAGATGTCTACGCCGTAGAGATCGAGAAGTTTATTGCCTGCTTTTTTAAATTTCTTAGAGCGTATAAATCGGGTTTTCGGGGCGTAGTCGAAAGCGCTGGCGGTGAATCCGTTAATTTGATCTTCTTTTTTATCATCATGTTCAATCGTAATCGGGAAGTAAAATGGTAGGTCGTTTTCCTTGCGGTTGCTCATGAGTAGATCAAAACGGATAGCGAAGAACTCGCTTTCGAGATCAACAACAGATGGCACAGCCGCGCCGCTGGCCCGTCCTAAATCCAGCTTGCCTATATTGCCGTTTTCGAGATGTTTCAGGTCTGCTTCGTGGCAGCTTAGGTAATGGCATAGCAGGATGGTTTCATCTTCCAGCATGGACAGGATTAATAAGCGGTACGGGCCGCCAAAGCGTTTTTCAGCGCGTTTATATTCCTGCTCACTGAAACCAGTTGTAGAAGTGGGCCAGTTTTCCAGTGCTTGACTGGCATAAACACCGCATAGAGATTTTGAATAGGTTTTGACCTTGCTCAATATTTTAGGATCAGTACGCTTCCAGCTTAAATATTTGGCCTCCATAAAATTAATGTAGTCTTGCGCAAAGGCGTTTGCCCGCAAAGAATTTTCAATCTTCGGGTATTTCACCAAAAGATAAGCATGGCAAAAGCGCAATGTCTTTTCCGATGGTGTCATACGAGCGCCAATATCATCCGGCTTGCCCAAGAAGTTATCCAGTGTCTTGGCGCGTACATCCTCTTCCAGCGGGTCATAGTCGCTGCCGCAATCGAGATAAAAATCTCCATCATAAGAGGCTAGTAAATCGGCTATGTGGTCTTTATAGCGGGAGCGTCCGGCTCTGGGGTGTTTGGCCTTGAATACGCCGTAATAATCATCCCGCATTTTGTCTCGGATGCGCTCTCGTAAAACAGCGTCATATTCTTCATACACAGTAATTTGTTTCACGTGGTTATCTCTCTATCAAAATATCCGTTTTTACCAGAAATGCGCCTGTTGTTTTTCAGGATTTCCAGCGCGTTTCCTGCTTCCAGATCGTTTCCCAATTATCGTGGGCGGGGTTGATATAGTGCGGATAAGAGCGGCTGATAATAACCGTAATCATGCCCTGAGCCAAAATCTGATAGGAGCCATAGAGAAGATGAAGATGCATGAGATAAGACAAGAGTTTAAAGGTATGAATAGTTGGGAATGGAGCGCCATTGCAATTATTGCCCTGATTTATTCATTTTACATCTTTGATCAATTTCCTTTGATCGGTCTATGTTGCTTTGTCATCACTATTATAAGCGGCGCTATGGCGTTGATCCGGCGTAAACGCAGAGCGGTTAAAAGGCAATATGTGGTTACAAGACGAGTTCGTATTTTCAGGTTTCGGCGTTAATGGCCAAAAAGGTATTTCTTCATGAAATTGATATTTTTGATTGCAGGTATCGGGTTTGTGGCTTTTCCCTTTGTCACTGATACAGATAACTTCTTCGTCGCAATATTTTGCCTGATTACAGGCTTTGCCTTTCTCAGCGCGTTAAAAGACAAGCCGCGCT
>DCKO01000027.1 GCA_002320665.1 Micavibrio sp. UBA1672 | reverse complement strand
GGCACCGACGTGCCCATAGGGCCTGATTGCGAAGAATGATAACAGAAAGCCTGCTCCGGTGGCGCAAACAATCAGTAAATCTTTGTCATTTTTCCCGCGTCATATGACCCAAACTATGACGTTTGACCGTGGTTTTGAGTTTATGCGCTATCACCTGCTCCATAAGGAACTTGGTATGGAAACCTATTTTTGTGATCCGCAAGCGCCGTGGCAAAAAGGTGCTGTCGAATGTAACAACAACCGTATCCGGCGTTTCTTGCCTCGTGAAGTGGATTTAAAAAACGTTTCTGACGCTGATATCTACGACATCAGCGTCATCATGAATAATACGCCGAGACGATGTCTTGGCTACCGCACACCGCAGGAAATTATGGATGAGCATTTACACAAAGCTAGATAGTTCATACTATGCAGCATCAGGTCTTCGCGTTTGGGTTAAAGACTTCATGGGTGGTGTCTAAAAAGTTACCCATACTATTTACAGTTCGTGTTTTCAAATTCTAACGTTGAGTGCACTATTTCATATTTATCATGGAGCATCTTTTTAAGCCGTGATTTTAAATCATCCATATCTGCACCTTCACCTAGCACAACATGAGCCTCCAGCGCATTGCGGTGTTCATCCAGTTGCCAGATATGAACATGATGAACACCTGCCACATCCTTATCGTTCTCCATAGCGGCAACCACTTGCTGAATGTCCATGCCCTCCGGCGTACCTTCCATAAGCAAATGAGTAGCTTTCGGTATTTCGGCCAGGCCTTGATACAAAACATAGCCGGAAATAATCAGCGTCATGGCGGCATCTGTCCAGATCCAGCCATAAAGCAAAATAAGCGTTCCCGTAATAATCACACCAACCGAAGCCAGAGCATCCGTCAAGTTATGCAGGAAAGCCGCTTTAATATTCATACTTGTTTTCGATTGGCTGTAGGTTAAGACTGCTGTGAAAACATCAACAATCAGCGCAATTCCAGCCACAATAACCACCGTCCATCCGGCTATCGGCTCTGGCGTTATAAAGCGCATGATCGCCTCATAACACAGATATAAACCGATTATAATTAACGTGGTCAGGTTGATAAGCGCAGCTACCGTCTCGGCGCGTTTATAACCGAAGGTTTTGAATTGATCAGGGGGTTTTCTCCCGATGCGAATAGCCACCAAAGCAATGAGGAGTGATGCAGCATCACTGAAATTGTGCAAGGCATCGGCAATTAAGGACAAACTGCCGGAAACGAGTCCTCCAATAACTTGCGCCACGGTGAGCAAAATATTGGCCCCTACAGCCCACCATAATCGCTTTTCGCCTATTTCCGATGGATTGCCGTGTGAATGTCCGTGTCCCATTAGCTTCTACTCTCTTTTAATTCTTTGCGGGCTTGTAAAATGATTTTGACCGAGGAATGCATAAATAACCCTGCAATAATAAATGCAACAACAATATCCGGCCATACCGTGCCGCTTGCAAAAACACCTAAACCTGCCAAAATTACAGCGATATTACCTATTGCATCATTTCGGCTACACAACCAAACCGATTTTATATTGGAGTCGCCTTCACGATATTTTAAAAGCAAAAAGACACTAATCATATTGGCAATGAATGCGAGAACACCGATACCGCTCATTGTCATCGGCTCAGGCTCTCCGATTACAATTGTGCGATAAAGCGTAAAACACAAAACAAATAACGCCATTGCTCCAAGGCTTAAACCTTTTAACAAAGCCGCTTTTGCTCTTAATTCCAGCGATTTTCCTAAAACCAAGAGTGTGATTCCATAGGTTGCAGTGTCTCCCAGAAAATCAAGGGCATCGGCTTTTAGCGCTGTAGAGTCAGCTAAAAATCCTGCAATAATCTCAACACAGAACATCACGCCATTAATTGCAACAATAATCCAAAGGATGCGTTTATACGTTTGTGTCATACCATCAAAACTTTGATTGCCACATGAGTCACCACAATTATCAGCCATAATTTTTGTTCCCTTTATTATTTGAATGTTCGGGACTTTTAAGTTCATAATATATCAGCAATGATACCCCTATAAAAATAGCACTGTCTGTTAAATTAAAGGCTGGCCAGTGATATCCGGCAAAATGGAAGTCCAAGATATCTATCACGTAACCATAATACAGCCGTTCAAATGTATTGCCTAAAGCGCCGCCGATAAGCAGCCCCAGAGCGCAGCATACCCATAGTGATTTCGTCCTTAGCAGCCAAATAAAGAAGAAGCCAGTGATGATGAGCGCCATGAATGAAAGCAGCCATTGACCATACGGAAGCCCCTGCAACATCCCAAAACTGATACCATCATTGCCCGTCCAGACCAGATTAAAGAATGGGGTGATTTTTATGACCCCTCCCGAATGCTGCAGATACAGTGAAACGGCCTGTTCAATTATGCGATCTGAAACGATGACTAATATTGCTAAAAGCACCGCAGCATATATGCCGCGGTGCTTTTTAAGAAGTTTACATTCCATCTTTAACCTTCTGTATGGGTTGGTTGGGGTTTTGCCTTGCGGCGGATACTAAAGCGACTGGGAAACCATTTGTAGAGAGCTGGCAGCACCAGCAATGTCAGGATGGTGGAGGATATAATCCCGCCAATCACAACGGTCGCCAGCGGTCTTTGCACTTCCGCGCCTGCGCCTGTATTGAGCGCCATAGGGACAAAGCCGAGGCTGGCCACTAATGCCGTCATAAGCACTGGACGCAGCCGCGTGAGCGCGCCTTCGATGATAGCCTCTTGTAATGGCTTGCCCTGTTTTTCCAGATCGCGGATAAAAGACAGCATCACCACACCGTTTAATACAGCCACACCTGAAAGCGCAATAAAACCAACACCTGCGGATATCGAAAGCGGGATATCCCGCAACCACAGAGCTGCTATACCACCTGTGAGCGCCAAGGGAACGCCAGAGAAAATTAGCAATGCCGCACGACCAGAATTAAAGGCCATAAAAAGCAACCCAAAAATCAAGAGAAGCGAGATCGGCACGACAATCGAAAGCCGCTGTTTGGCAGAGATCAACTGCTCAAACGTGCCGCCATATTCCGTCCAGTATCCAGCTGGGAGTTTAACATTGGCTGAGACTTGCTCGTGGATCTCTCCGACAAAGCTTCCCAGATCACGTCCACGAACATTGGAGCTGACCACAATGCGGCGTTTGCCGTTTTCGCGGCTGACCTGATTAGGGCCATAAATAATAGAGATATCGGCCACTTCGCCTAAAGGCACATAATCAGGTGTTTCATCGACACCTTCTTGTTCGCCGCCTGGCAGCGGGATTGGCAAACGATCCAGCGCATCAATATCGGTGCGCAGAGATTCCGGCAGACGGACAACCAAATCAAAGCGGCGGTCGCCTTCAAAGACTGTTCCAGCTTCACGGCCACCCATCGCGGTTTGCACGATTTCTTGCACATCAGCGATATTCAGACCATAAAGATCCATGCGTTTGCGATCAGGCACAATGCTTAAGACAGGCAATCCCGTCACTTGTTCAACTTTTGCACCCGCTGCGCCTTCAATGTTTTGGACAACTTCCAACACATCATTTGCAGATTTAACGAGCTGATCAAGATCATCACCGTAAATTTTCACGGCGACATCGCTGCGCACCCCTGAAATCAGCTCATTAAAGCGGAGCTGAATGGGTTGAGAAAACTCATAATTACTGCCTGGGATTGCTTCTAAGGCCACCTCCATTTCTTCAACCAGCTTTTCTTTGGGTTTAGATGGGTCAGGCCATTTTTCACGCTTTTTTAGCAAAACATAAGTATCGGCAATATTAGGTGGCATCGCATCGGTGGCAACTTCTGCTGTACCGATCCTTGCGATCACCGTGTCCACTTCAGGGAAGTCGCGCACCAGCATCTTTTCCATGAAGGATTGCATCCTCACGGATTCTGTCAGAGAGGTACCGGGTGCCCGCAGGGCTTGAATAGCAATATCCCCTTCATCCAGATTAGGGACAAACTCCGATCCCATCTTTGTCACTGAAAACATACTGATCACCACAAGCGCGATTGCAACTGTAATAATCGGTAAGGGATGCGCGATACTCCAGCGCAGCATCGGCTCGTAAGCCTTTTTTGCCCCGCGTATGGCGATGTTTTCTTTTTCATGCACCTTGCCTGTGATGAAGGTTGCAACAGCGGCTGGCACGAAGGTAATGGACAGCACCATTGCCGAGAGCAAAGCCACAACAACCGTGAAGGCCATCGGATGGAACATCTTGCCTTCCACGCCTGTCAGCGAGAAGATTGGCAAATACACCACAGTGATAATCAAAATCCCGAAAATGCTGGGCTTAATCACTTCAGCGGTAGCTTTCGAGGCCAAATTAAAGCGTTCTTCTTTTGTAAGAAGTCTCCCTAATTTATGCTGTTCCATACCAAAACGCCGCAGACAGTTCTCAATAATGATCACTGCACCATCGACGATCAAGCCAAAATCTAAAGCGCCGAGGCTCATCAAATTCCCCGACACCTTGTTTTCCACCATGCCTGTAATCGTCATAAGCATGGCAATCGGGATCACGAGGGCTGTAATGAGAGCCGCGCGGAAATTCCCCAGAAGAAGGAACAGAATAACAATGACCAGCAATGCGCCTTCAGCCAGATTTTTCTCAACCGTTTTGATGGTTTTTTCAACCAAAGTCGTACGGTCATAAATCGGTTTAACAATCACGCCCTCAGGCAGACTGGCAGCAACTTCTTTAAGTTTTTCACCTACGCGATATGACACATCACGGCTGTTTTCTCCCATCAGCATCATGGCTGTGCCGAGAACAATTTCGTCACCGTTCTCTGTGGCTGCGCCCGTTCTAAGCGGTGCGCCAAGTTCCACGGCGGCTACGTCTTGAACGCGAATGGTCAACTCATCGCGCTTGGTCACAATAATATTGCGGATATCCTCCAGCCCTTCAACCTGCCCAGGGATGCGCACCAGATATTGTTCACCGTTGCGCTCGATATATCCGGCTCCGGCATTGTCATTATTGGCTTCCAGAGCTTCAATCACTTCATGAATGCTTAAATCGTAAGACAGGAGCTGATCTGGGTAGGGTTGGACGTGGAATTGCTGTTCATAGCCGCCAATCGTGTTGACTTCGACTACGCCTTTAAGATTACGAAGTTGCGGCACAATAATCCAGTTTTGTACCGTTAAAAGATCCATAGGCGTATAGGCCGTTCCATCTTCTTTGAGTGCGCCGTCTTCGGCTTCAACCGTATAGAAAAAGATTTCACCAAGCCCTGTACTGATTGGCCCCATGATTGGCTCTAAGCCTTCGGGGATTTCGCTTTTAATTTGCTGCAAGCGTTCGGCAATTTGTTGCCGCGCAAAGAATATGTCAGTGCCGTCTTCAAACACCACGGTTACTTGTGAAAGGCCGTAGCGTGATAAGGAGCGTGTGTAATCCAGTTTCGGTATGCCAGCCAGCACGGTTTCAACGGGGAATGTGATGCGCTGCTCAACCTCTAGGGGGGAGTACCCGTCTGCTGCAGTATTGATCTGCACCTGCACGTTCGTGATGTCCGGTACGGCATCAATCGGCAGGCGGTTAAAATTGTAAATTCCAAGGGCGCAAATCGCCAGGACTGATATCAAAACCAGCCATCTGTGAGCGATTGATTGTTTAATAATGTTCTCAAGCATTGGGTGTATCCTCTATATCGCGGGAGATTTAATGTTCGTGGGCGGCTGTACCTTTTAGGATATCGGCCTTAATGACAAAGCTTCCGGCGCTCACATAGGTTTCGCCGCGTTTCAGGCCGGAGGTGATCTCGGCGTTATCCGTTCCGGTCATACCCACGCTCACAGGGCGTGGTTCATACGTGTTGCCACTTTTTACAAACACGACTTGCTGGTCTTCCATAAATTGAAGGGCATCGCGCGGTACAGCGATAGCGGCCTGTTTTTCACCAACCTTAATATCGCCTTCAATTGTCATGCCTGGTCGCCACACGCCCTTTTCATTGGGAAGCTCTGCAATCGCAATCACCGTCTGGCTCAATGCATCGGTGGTCGGGAACAGCATGGAGATTTGCGCGTTCTGGCTCGTTTTTTCATCCAATGTATGCACCACCACGGGCTGGCCTTTTTTAATATTGGCAACATCACGCGGGAAGATGTGGTATTTCGCCCAGACCGTTGAAAGGTCAGCAATCACGAACAGCTCCTTGCCATCCGTAACATCACCAATATTGGTTTCGCGTCTTAGGATCACACCATCAATCGGTGCGGTGACGCTATAGATTTTCAGGCTTTCATTGCTCTCAACCGTTGCCAGTTTCTGGCCTTTTGTCACTGTATCGCCCAGATTAACATGCACAGCTTTCACAAAGCCTGGAAAGCGTGCGCGGACATTGGCGGTTGTGTTTTCATTCAGTGTAATGCGTCCGGTCAGCGGCGTTGTCATCGCCACAAGAGCAGATCCGGCCTGTTGAACCTGAATGCCTGTCAACTTGGCAGCATCGGGCGAAATTTCGGCTTTACCTTCCTCATGTTCGCCGTGTTCATCGCCATGATCATCATGACCGCCATGGCCGTGATCATCGTGGCTGTCTTCTTTTTCATGGCTATCATGCCCGTGGTCGTCATGTGAATCACCATCCTCGGCATGATCATCGCTGTGATCGTCGCCATCGGTTTCATCGTGACCATCTTCATGCTCATGCCCGTCATCATGGCCGTGGCCTTTTTGCTCGTCATGGCCTCCGTGATCGTCATGGAATTCCGTTTCCGCTTTTGCAGAGCCGATCATGACTGGTGTCAGTTGCCACGCAAATAGCGCAAGCCCCATGACTACAAGTGTTAAATATTTTCTATTCATTGGTTTGTCCTTTCATATGTGCTTGAGAGAGCTTTTCGATAAGAGGCTTATGCGTTCCCATCAGAAAATCGGTTTGTGCCTTGGCTTCATAAACGCTTAACAGGCTGTCCAGACGCGCTTCCTGCACTTCATACAAAGTGCGCTGCGCATCAAGCAGATCCAGAAACGTAAAAGCACCGCGTCCATATCCGTCATCGGCTTGGCTGTAAGCTTTACGTGCGCTTGGAATAATCTCGTTCTGATAACGGCTGGTTTCTTCCAGTGAGGAAGCGAGGCTTTCCCATGCCTGAATTGCGGATTGCCGTAAAGACAATCCGGCAGCATAGCTTTGCGCATCGGCCTTGATCATATTGGCCTTGGCTTCGGCAATGCCGCCCTGATTGCGGTTAAAAACGGGGATGGGAAAGGACAGGCTCGCGACCAGAGCCGTGCTGTCATTTTCATTAAAACGCCGGACACCCAGACCAAAGGTCGGATCAGGAACGCCCTGCGATCGCGCCAAATCAAGAGACGATCGCGCTTGCATTTTGGCAAATTCCTGTGCCTGTGATTGCGGGGCATTTTTTAAAGCATCGAGAAGCGCTTGCTTCTCAATCAGATCGGGCAATGCGCCTAAATCGGTTTCAATATCAAGACCGGACGCATCCATAACCCCCAGCAACCGCGCCAGATCATTCTGTGCCGTCACCAGTTCCTTTTGTGTTTTACGCTTTTCAACTTCTGCCGCTGCCCGTTCAATATCGGCTTTGGTGTGTTGAATGTCTGCTGCTTTTGCAGCGCCAATGCGTTTTTTAACGATGCTGTGGGTTTTATCGGCCAAATCAAGGCGCTTATCGGCCAGTGCCATGCGCTCCTGCGCCACCGCCACGCGAATAAAAGCATATTCGGTTTCCGCCAGAAGACTTAAGGCTTGCGCTTTGGCTTGTTCTTTTGATATTTGAAATGAAAAATCGGCAACCTTGGTGCGGTTGCTACGCTTGCCGCCCATCTCAATTGTTTGCTCAATGCCAAGTGTGAGTTCAGCGCCGTCAAAACCTTCATTTTCATCCTCTCCGGCGAAGTTTTCAATCTCAAAAACGGCATCGGGGTTCGGTGGTAAAGAGGCCTGAAGGCGTGATCCGTCCGCCGCATCAATATTCGCCAGCGCCGCCTTATAGGTCGGGTTGTTCTGCAAAGCTCTCTGGAGTGCCGCCTGTTTATCCAGCGTCTCGGCTCCAGCGAGTGTCGGTTGCCACAAAAGAACAGCCAACGCAGAAGTATAGAGTAGTTTTTTCATTATAGTTTCCTTTTTTGGGTCAATAAGGGGATAAGGCGGCGCTTGATATAAAAGCGCAGTCTTGAAGAATAAGGTCGCAAAAACATACCTGCGCATGACATTCGTCAGTGAGCAGATACACTACGCCTTATAAAATTAAGCTCTGGGAGGGCGTTTGAGGCCGGAAATAACATCCGATACAAACAGAGTGGTATCGGGCATAAGCAGCTTTCCTTGACCTGCAGAGGCTAGGTTGTTGCTGTGAGAAGTGTCAATAGCATGATGGATACAACATCCTCCGCAAGACATATCGCAGCCATTACTGCCCAGGGAGGTATCCTCTGAGCTGTCGGCATCAACGCTTATGGAGATTTCCGTGTCCGTATCAACACTGGCATGAGCAGCATGCGAAGCGCAGACCGTCACGGAGACGATCATAGTAAATGCTGTAAATAGTAAAATAAACTTGCTCATAGTGATCACATTATCACTGAAGAGTTACTAAATCAACAATTAAACTCAGCATTGCTAATTTCTAATAAAAATATTGCCCCAAATAATCACCATTCACCCACATTTTCACGTAATATGGCTTAGGCCTTAAAACCGCAGTATAGTTTTGACAGCTTGAATTATCCTGAAATTGTGACGGCGCACAGAATTGCCTGTAACAAGCTCCCTCAATAGCTCTATATCCCTGCGATCGTTCACGCAGAACATAACCATCATCGCATGGCTCAAACCTCTCATATCCAAGCTGATAATGACCATCTACCTTTTCTCCATTTGGGCCGGTCGTACATGACGATAGCCTTGGAAGCGGATCTCTGCCCTTTTTGATACGTTTTTTAAATTCGCTGTAAGCACCGCTGCATCCTGATGGAAACCCTCCTGGCAAACATATCCAAATCGCACAAGCGTCTTGGCT
Organism: Micavibrio sp. UBA1672; assembly: GCA_002320665.1. Lineage (GTDB taxonomy): Bacteria > Pseudomonadota > Alphaproteobacteria > Micavibrionales > Micavibrionaceae > UBA1672. The sequence continues at coordinate 10,501 of DCKO01000027.1, read as the reverse complement.
GGCAGAATAGCCAGAGGAAGGACTTAAAACGAATACAGCCAGAAGAGCTGAAATTGTATACTTTATGACATTCATCAATCAGTCTCCTCCACTTCACTATAGGAATTTTGATATTGCTGCGAAAACTGCCGGAGTTTTCGCACTAAAGCTAAAAATTCAACTCTGACGTCACTCGGAACGCTGTAAAATTCGCTTACAAGCTGAAGAAGCTCATTATCCTCGGTATTGAAAGGGCCATTTTTATCGATGAAGAAGTAATTCATAGAAACGCCCAAAACATCGGCACAGTCTTTGAGTCTCTCAACCGTTAATCGGTTTTCGCCTGTTTCGTATTTATGTATTTGCTGTGCCCGAACACCTAATAAATCTCCCAATTCTCCTTGGGAAAGGCTCCGGTTCTGACGAAGAAAACTCAGCTTCTTGCCTAATTTCGTATTGAAATCTGTATTTTTTGGTTTTGCTTGCTCCATTTTTTTAGTCCATTCGTGTGGTTTGCAAGCACAGCCAAAGTATCAAACCCCATCATTTATTTGGCATGTCTCCCAATCTTTAGCTCTACCAAGACATGCGCGCGCTTTTGTTAAGATCATTATCGGGATTTTCATTTGACTAAACGGGATTCAACCTGATGCGTATAATTTTACTGAATTTATTAACTTTGAGGTGAAAGTCGTTGAAATTGCTGCACAGTGCCTTTTTATGAATTTATAAAAAATTCAATTATGAGTAAGGATGCACTATGAAGAACCGGTATATTTTATTTTTATTAATATCATTGATACTGGTCTCATATCCTGAAGCGGCTCACGCACAAGCCCTATTTGATTCAGGAACAAATTTTCTAAACGCTTTAATGAATCTGTTGACCAATACCTGGGCACGGATCATTGCAATTATAGCGGTTGTTGGACTAGGCATTCTTTGGATGACAGGACGTTTGGCCTGGGGGATAGCAGCCTCTGTTATCGGCGGTATTATTCTCGTATTTGGCGCTCCTGCGATTGTGGACAGCATAGCCGGCTCACTTTAAAGGGCTGGTGCTTATGGAGTTTAAAGACAATCAAGATTTAGATCCCCTATTTGTCGGTATGACAAGGCCACCACTTGTATTGGGTGTTCCTATGGAGTTTTTCGGGATCAATTTTATCCTCTTTGGGATTGGTATGATTGCCTTTTCTTCGCTCACAGGCAAAGCCCTCTTTTTCTTAAGCGTCTGCATTCCGCTCCATATCGCAGCGTATATTTTGACAGAAAAAGAGCCTCACTGGATGAGCATATACATTACAAAATTAACGAGGTGCGGCCCGATACAAAACAGAGCGTTTTGGAAATCAAACAGCTATAAACCATGAAAGGATTAATCCTCAATGCTGAAAGCGGCGAGAAAAGAAGATATGAGATACGGTCATGTTGCAAAACGTGAGATCTCTGTCGAGTCTTTCATTCCCTACTCTCGTCACTTAAACGATACTACACTCAAAACCAAAGCAGGCTATCTTCTAAAAATTATCAAAGTTGAAGGTCTCCCTTTTGAAACGTCTGATCAGGTTGATTTGGATAGCCGCAAAAACATCCGTGCCACATTATTAAGAGGGATCAGCAATTCCCGATTTGCCATTTATCAGCACACTATTCGAAGGCAGGTCTTTGACCAGCTAGATTCCCATTTTGACAATCAATTCTGCGGCGATCTCGACCGCGCCTATCAAAAGAAGCTCAGCACGAAGAAGATGTTTGTGAATGAGCAGTATATCACCATCATTCGAAGACCAGCCAAAAGTAAAATTGGCCTAATGTCTGAACTCAGCCGGACATTGTTCTCCAAAGTTGATAAAGACCATCAAAAACAAAATGAGGCTGAAAATCTCCGCGCTCTTAATGAAGCGGTCAATAACATCCTTTCCACCCTCAAACCCTATAAGCCCAAGCTGCTCAGCGTGCAAAAAGACGATCACGGCTTTTATTCGGAAAATCTATCCTTCCTTTCATATCTGATTAATTTTGAGAATAAGAAGGTGAGACTGCCGGAACAATCAATCGCCAGTTATTTACCTGAAAAGCGCATTTCCTTTGGTCGTGAAACATTTGAATTAAGAGGCGCCGCGCCCAATGACATCAAGCTCGGCGCCGTCTTATCAGTAAAAGAGTACGCTTCCACCACAGGCGCAGGAATGCTTGATAATCTTCTTGCCCTGCCCCATGAATTTATTCTGTGTCAGAGTTTCGGCTTTGTCGATCGGCAAACCTCACTTTCTGCCATGAATGAGGCTGAGCGAAAAATGATTGCAACGGAATCAGGAGCAGAAAGCCTTATTCTGGACATTCAAGATGCGCGTAATGATCTGGCCTCCGGCCTCTCGACCTTTGGCGAGCATCATATTTCACTCACCGTCCATGCACCCAATAAAGACAGGCTCGATTTTGGAATTAGCGATATTTTGAGCGTTTTTACCAATATCGGGCTTATCTCCGCGCGAGAAGATGTCAATTTAGAACCTGCATTTTGGGCTAATCTGCCGGGGAATTTCAGCTATATTGCAAGGCGTTCATTGATTTCTAATAAGAATTTTGCAAGTTTTGCCAGCCTGCACACATTTCCGGCTGGAAGCAAAACAGGCAACCATTGGGGTGAGGCCATCACGCGGTTAGAGACGACCTCTGGAACGCCTTATTGGTTTAATTTCCATGAGCGCGATGTCGGCAATTTTACTGTGATCGGTCCGACCGGAACGGGTAAAACAGTCCTACTCACCTTCCTCATGGCGCAAGCGCAGCGCGTAAAACCAAGATCAGTCTATTTTGATAAAGATCGCGGCGCAGAAATTTTCATTCGCGCGATTGGCGGGGATTATACCAATGTTATTTCTGGTGAGCCAACTGGCCTAAACCCTCTGCAAATTGATGATACGCCTGCAAACAGAGCTTTTTTAAAAGACTGGCTCGATTTGATTATTACGTCAGATGGCGGCGCTAAATTATCGCCACAGGAAAGCGATATTCTAAGCGATGCTATCAAAGCCAATTTTGAAACACCGCCCCATCACAGGCGGCTTCGGTATTTTTCAGAGCTTTTGGCAGGATATGATTCAGGGGATGCGTATTCCCTATCAGCCAGAATAGCCAAATGGCACAGCCAAGGCGAAAAAGCATGGCTCTTTGATAATGAAGAAGACACCCTTTCGCTTGGCAATTCCACGCTTGGTTTTGATCTGACCTCAATCTTGGATGATGCCTCCTCACGCGCACCTTGGCTCATGTATATTTTTCATCGGATTTCAGCGCTCATGGATGGGCAAAAGACCATCATCATGCTCGATGAGGGCTGGAAAATGCTTGATGATCCGGTTTTCACATACCGTATCAAAGATTGGATGAAAACAATCCGTAAGCAAAACGGTATTCTGGGCTTTGCTACCCAATCGGTTCGTGATGCCCTTAATTCTGATGTTGGCGATACGATCATCGAGCAATCACCAACGCAAGTGTTCTTGCCCAATAATAAGGCCTCCGAAGAAGATTACTGTAAAGGCTTTGGTCTTACCCATCACGAACTCAAACTCATCCGTGAAATATCACCGGAATCACGCTGCTTTCTCATTAAACATGGCAGCGACTCCGTTATCGCCCGCCTTGATCTGAGCGGCATGGATGATTTCATTGCTGTGCTTTCAGGGCGCACCGAAAGCGTCAATCTTATGGATCAAATTATCTCTGAAACCAGCCCTAACCCTGAAGACTGGCTTGGGCTTTTTATTCAAAGGAGAACTCAATAGTGAATAAACCCCTTATCGCAATCATTGCTACGACTTTGATGCTTTTCACACCCAACTCGTCAAAGGCGCAAGGCATCCCTGTTTATGATGCCTCTGGATACGCGCAGCTCATAGCACAGCTTGATGCTATGGCCGATGACTATGCCAATCAGATTGACCAGCTCGAAGAAGCGGTGCGCCAAGCCGATGCAATTACCGGAACGCGCAATATGGGCGATGTAGCGAACGGGGTTTTTGAACAGCAACTTCGCCAATATCTCCCCAATACATGGCAGGACACGCTTAATATGATTAACGGCGCGCCTATCCCAAATGGCGCTTTGGGGACACAAAATATCTATAGCAATCTTTATAGTGAATTTGATCCCTTATCAGGCGCCACAATCATGGCTTCCGATCCAAGCGGCCAAGTCGCCAAAGCCATTGATCGCAGAACGGGCACAACCTATGCCGCAATCGCAGCTAGTGAGCAAGCTTACAATAATATTCCTGTGCGGATGCAGACTTATGAATCTCTACTGAGCGAGCTGAACAATAGCGATGATTTAAAGGCATCTGTTGATCTCAATGCCAGAATTGCGGCTGAAAACGGTATTTTGATGAATGAGATTATGCGCCTGAATGCCATTCAAATTCAGCAAAACTCATCCATTGATAATACGCAGCTCATGGAAAACCGCCGCGCAGCAACCTTTAACCAATATGACCCTGAACTCGCAAGGCAGGCCATTGAATTCCCAGATTAAGGAGAAAACACGCATGAAAAAACTATTCACCCTCTCATTTGTACTCATAGCTTTTAGCGTTTCGGGCTGCTCGCATTACAGCGAAAAGAAAGCCCCATGTGGCAATAAAAAGACAGCCAGCTTGTCCGGCAATCCTTGTGATCCGTTGCCCATAAATGTGGCAGAGATCACCAAGGCCAAAACGAAGGATCATTCATGAGAAAGACCCTTCTTCTAGCCTTAACATCATTATCTTTGAGCGCGTGCATTCAAGAGGGCAATCCCTTGCATGATGTTGAGACGAACACGCTTGCTCAAAAAATCTTCGAAAGTCAAAACTATAAAAGCTTTTGCGGCAAGATGTGGGCGAATCCTGACTCTGTAAGCGCAGACGGCCAAAAATATAAAGAATGTGAAGATCGAGCTTCCCTCATTGCAATTCCCCTTAAAGATGCAGGATTAGGTGATATTTCTTCCCAAAACGTCAAAGCTATCAAGCGTTGGAGTGAAATTGATCTCATTATTGAGCACCTTCAGGACGAAGCACGCAAAAAAGCCCGTGAAGACAGCAAAAACCTATGGGGTGATTGGAGCAAGAAACAAGAATGATCGAGGCTCTCATCAACAACATTGATAGTATCATTCTCGCATTCGTCCAAGGTGCGTTTGGAAGCCTGACGCCTACTGTTCAACTTCTCTGGCGACTGATGTTCATTATCTTTATCGCCGTTTTTGGCTATAAAGTCATTGTTTCAGGCCGCTTTGCCGCAACGGACTTAATCGTAAATACATTAAAGATTATCGTTTTACTCTTGATCGCAACCGAGTGGGATACGTTCTTCCTCCTTGTGTATAATATGGCGACTGATCTGCCGTCCGATGTGGCCGGCCAAATCATGAGTGGCGCGGCTAACGCAACACCGAATGCTGTTGCAACAGACGATACATCCGCAAACACCATCCTCTCGCAATTTTATGACCGAGCCATGGATATTGTCAGTGAAATTTTGGAAGGGGCTGGCTGGTCAGATTTAGGGAAATACTTCCATGCCGCAGTGATCTGGTTTGGAGCATTGGCTTTAACAGGTTATGCAGCCATGCTTATTATTTTGGCTAAGATTGCTGTCGCTATTCTGCTATCAATCGGGCCGCTTTTTATATTGCTTTTGATTTTTGCCAATACGCGCAACTTGTTTGAAGGCTGGCTGCGAACACTACTCAATTACGCCATCATACCGATATTCGTCTATGCCCTGCTTGCCTTGCTCTTAACGATTGCAGAGCCGCCCCTTCAAAATCTTGAAAATAATTCTAGCGGGGATGCACAGACCCTTTCCTATATCGGCCCGTTCTTCTTTGTCTCGATCGTCTCAGTTCTTCTGCTTATGCAGATTATGAATATGGCCGCATCAGTCACAGGCGGGCTATCCCTATCAACAATGGGATCGGCGGCTTGGACATCAAGATTGGCATCACGCTTTGGCAAGGGAACGCCTAAAGGCTCATTCCGGGCTGGCGTGATGGGCTACAACATTGCCCGCCACCCCGTTCAAACAGGAAAAGCTATGGGCGGGCGCCTACGGACAGCTGCAAAAAATATTAGAGGGTTTTAAAAGTGAATACATCAAAGACACCGGATTATTATAAAAAAGGCGAAACATGGGATCAGGAAGTCATTGCTAATGCTCTGCTATCGCGCAATCGCGCTTGGATCATGGCTTTTTTCTGTATGGGCATCGCTGCGCTTTCTCTTTTGACGCTCATTTTGATCTTACCGCTTAAAACCTTTGAGCCTTATGTTGTCACTGTTGATCAAACAACGGGCTATCTCGAAGTCACCAAAGGACTTCATGACGGCAATCTCACACAAGATGAAGCGGTAACGCAGGCCAATCTTGTGAAATACGTATCTTTGCGAGAGCAGTATAATCCGGCCATTTTAAAAGAAAACTATGAAGCCGTGGAACTCATGTCTGATGGGGAAGCCTTGAAGGAATTTCAAGAGCTTTGGTCAGGCACGAACCCCGATAACCCCTCACGAAAGCTTGGCGCGAAAGCCTCGATCGACATCAAAATCAAGTCTGTGTCCTTCATCAATGACAAAACGGCGTCAGTGCGTTTTATGCGCGAGGTCAAAGAAAATGATCGCATAAAAACAGGGCATTTCAACGCTGTGATCCAGTTTCAATATTCGCAAAAACCCATGCAAATGAAAGACAGGTTTTCTAATCCGCTTGGCTTTCAAGTCACGCATTACCGCATTAACCCAGAAGTATTGGAGAGAGTTCGATGACATTTAAAAAACTGCTATTAGGAGTGAGCCTGATTTCCTGCCTAACAATATCCCCTGCCCTTGCAGGTAAAGACCCAAGACCAACAAGCGCCGACGCCCGTGTGAAAGTCGTTACTTATCATGAAAATGATGTTTACCAGATCAGAGGGCATTACGGCTATTCAACGGTGATTGAATTTTCGGAAAAAGAGCGCATTCAAACGATCTCTTTGGGTGATACCGAAGCGTGGCAAGTTATGAAGCCTGGCCAGCCCAATATCATGTTCATCAAGCCTTTAGAGGAAGATGCCGAAACCAATATGACTGTCATTACTGATAAAAAGATTTATACCTTCGAAGTAACTGCAGGAGATGCCTATTCGCCTAGGTCTTCGGACTTAACATTCCGCCTGAAATTTCATTACGCCGATGAAGCCGCCAAAGAGCTTGCCTTTATCGGCAGCGTCTCCCAAGCCCATTTTAATCCGCTAGATAATGTCAGTGCCTCGGATTTAAATTTTGATTACAGCTATGCCGGATCAAAACGCTTGCGCCCCATCCGCGCATTCGATGATGGCGTTTTCACATACTTCCAGTTTGAAGATTTTGATGTGATGCCTGCTGTCTTTAGTGTTGATGAAAATGGGAATGAACGTCTCGTCAATTTCAATCTTCAAGGTCAATATTTGGTTGTCTCTGGCGTCGGCTCTCAATTCACGCTTAGAGACGGTGATACAGCCACTTGTATTTGGAATGATGCTTATCCTCAAGTTGAACCGGCATCCTATGAACCCGAACCCATAGCAGAACTAGAAGAGGTTAAAGAGGTAGATGTTGCTTCTGTACCTGTTCCTTCTCAAAAACCTGATATTGCCGCCCTTCAAGCTGAAGAAGAAAAGCCAAGCCTTTTCGCGCAGCTCTTTTCCAATTTCGAAAGTCCCAAAACTACGAGCCTGAATGAGTAAGGATTTTATGATATGAATGATCAAACCCCGCCTGATAGTTTCGATGAAGAGCCTAAACCAAAACCTTTGGATGGTGATCGCGAATTTCCAACCATAGCCCAAGGATCAAACGCATCCAAATTTGGAATTTTTGCGTTTCTCGCTGTAGGCGTTATCGCAATCATTTTTGTCGCCATGGATGGCATGGAGCAATCTGCCCCACGTGAGCTGACCACCCCTGAAGAAATCGAGTTTAGAACGCCTACTCCTTCCGGCCCTTATATTGAAATTGAGCAGCAGGCAGAAGTACCGCTCGAACAGCTTGTTCCTCCCATTGATGAACGTGAGTTATATGATCCGTTAGAAGCGCAGCGCGAGCTGCAAATGCAGCAAGAAGCCCTGCGATTGGCGCGCGAACAAAAGAAACGCATGGAAGAGCGCAGACGATCCCCTCAAGTCATCTTTGATAACAGTAGTTCAGCGCAAGGCAATGTTGCCGGCGGGGCTACTTCCCAAGGCGGGCAAGGATCACTTCTTGGCGGCGGTGAACAAGACCCCAATATCGCCTTTGCCAATCAATATGCGAATAGCGATGTTGAAATAGCAACAGCCTCACAGCTACAAAATCTTGATACGCTTGTGACACAAGGCACATTGATTGACGGAATATTAGAAACGGCCATTCAGAGCGATCTTCCCGGGTTGGTGCGTGCGATTGTCAGTGAAGATGTCTATTCCTTTAATGGCTCTCACCTTATTATTCCCAAAGGATCGAAGCTTATCGGGCGTTATCGCTCAGGGCTTGTTCGCGGTCAATCACGCGTTTTTGTGATCTGGAACCGCCTTATCAGAAATGACGGTGTGAGCATCAATATCGGCTCATACGGCACGGATGATTTAGGCCGCAGCGGTTTGGCAGGGGAAGTTGATACGCACTTCTTTGAACGCTTTGGCTCTTCGGTACTTCTCTCACTTATAGATGGGGCTATCCAGATTGGCGTGAATGCCATAGATGATGACGATCAGGCCACTGTTGCGCTTGATACAGGCACAGATTTTTCAAGATCAGCCGAAATCGCCCTTGATAACTCTATAGGAATACCGCCAACGGTACATGTTCACCAAGGCGCCCGCATAAAGGTCTTTGTCGGCAAGGATTTGGATTTCTCGCAAGTCGCCGGAAATATCCCGAAACATTAAAAGGTGCGAGATGAGTTCACACAAAAAACCTGCAAAACCCGCCAACCAATCTTTTGAGCAAAAAGATAGTGCAAAATCTGAGCAATCCGGGGTTTATCTCAAACAATATATGGGGCTGTTCGAGAAGTACCTGAATGATCCCGATATTTCTGAAATCTGCGTGAATAAACCAGGGGAGCTTTGGATTGAAAAGGCCGGTGAGCCTGAAATGTTGTTCATCGAAAACAAAGAAATCACCGATGATATTTTATGGCGTTTGGGCCGTTTGGTTGCCAATTACACCGATCAATCCATAGCTGCTAATAAGCCTTTACTATCGGCATCACTTCCAAGCGGTGAGCGTATCCAGTTTGCAACGCCGCCTGTTTCTCGTTTTGGCGTCGCACTATCCATCCGAAAGCCAGTCATGCGGGATTTGAGCCTTGATGATTATCGGGAAATCGGGGCTTTTGAGAGCTTAAAAGAAAGTAGTGCATACAAAACCGGCATTAATCAAACCCTGCAATCCCATCTTGATGCTGGCGAATATCAGGACTTTATTTCTGCTGCCATTCGCGCCAAGAAAAATATCATTGTCTCCGGCGGAACTTCGACGGGAAAAACCACTCTTTTGAACGCAATTTTAAAAGAGATTGAGCCGCATGAGCGCATTGTGACCATCGAAGATACGCCCGAAGTCATGCCACCACAGAAAAATCATGTCTCTCTTCTGGCATCCAAAGGCGATCAAGGGAAAAGCAAAGTCACCATTCAGGATTTATTGGAAGCCAGTCTGCGTTTTCGCCCAGACCGCATTTTGCTCGGCGAACTGCGCGGCAAGGAAGCCTATAGCTTTCTTCGCGCTGTAAATACCGGTCATCCGGGATCTATTACCACAATACACGCAGATACACCTCAAGGGGCATTAGAACAAATCTGTTTGATGGTGATGCAAGCCAATCTTGGCCTCACTCATGACCAGATCATGGCCTATATCAGCTCGATTATTGATGTTGTCATTCAGCTCAAGCGCATTGGAGGCAAGCGTATCATCTCTGAAATCTGGTATCCGAGGGGTTCATGAGCGATACAAACATGAAATATATATACGGCTTTGGCGGGATCTTTGGCCTTATTCTTTACTCTTATGCCGCCTCGCTCATGTTTTTCCTGCTCTCAAAGCAGCCTTTGGAACTCGCAAATCCGCTTTCCATCTGGCTTACCTTTGGAAATGAGATTGACGATCAGACAGGATCGCGTCTGTTTGTAGCCTTTGGCGCCCCTGCCCTTGCACTCATATTTATTGCAGGTCAAATTTATGACACGGCCTTCAAAGGTAAGGACATCTTCGGAAAAGCGCATTGGGCGAGTTTAAGAGAAATTACGAAAGCGCGGCTTTTTGCCAAAACCGGTGTGATCTTGGGCAAGTTTAAAAACCAGTACCTTATCAGCGATCATCCTACGCATTCAATTATTGTGGCACCGACCAGATCGGGTAAAGGTGTAGGGATTGTCGTGCCTAATCTCTTGAACTGGCCGGGGTCTGTCATTTGCTTTGATGTGAAGCATGAGAACTACAGAAAAACTGCCGGATTCAGAAAAGAGTAT
>DCKO01000076.1 GCA_002320665.1 Micavibrio sp. UBA1672 | reverse complement strand
AAAGGCTGGGAACGGTGATTATGAGCCAAATCGGGTATATTATCGGCTCATTTTATTCTGTTTATTGAGCCAATAAAGTGATATAATCGGCTCATGAAATATAATTGGCAACAACATGACTGGCCTGAGTTTCGCTATGATGAGAGCGGATTAGAGGATATTTTTCTTGAAATCGCGCATCGTATGGGGCGTGTTGACGGGCTTTTGACCAGTCTTTCCGATACGCTGCAAACCGAAACTCTTATTGAAATTATGGTCGTTGAAGCCATTAAAACATCCGAAATTGAAGGCGAGTATCTCAGCCGTCAAGATGTGATGTCTTCGATCCGCCATAATCTCGGCCTTGATCATGATGTGGACTATATCAAAGATAAACGCGCCGAAGGTGCAGCCAAGCTGATGATTGATGTACGGGAACAGTTCAAAGAGCCACTTAGCGAGGCCATGCTGTTTTCATGGCATGAAACCTTGATGGCGGGAGCGCGGCGCATTAAAATTGGCGGCTGGCGCGAACATGCAGAAGCCATGCAAGTTATTTCCGGCCCTTTTGGTAAAGAGACGGTGCATTACGAAGCACCGCCATCCTCTATTGTACCGGATGAAATGACGCGGTTTATAACATGGTTTAATAGCACCGCCCCGAATGGTGCAAATGAAATTAAAAAGCCTGCGCTAAGATCAGCGATTGCACATTTATATTTTGAAACTATCCATCCTTTTGAAGATGGAAACGGACGCATTGGCCGTGCCATATCAGAAAAAGCTTTGTCTCAAGGTGTTGGCAGACCGATATTACTGAGTCTGTCGCGCACTATTGAAGCCAATAAAAATGATTATTACGATGCGTTAAAAGAAGCACAGCGTTCTAATAAAATTACGCCGTGGCTGCATTACTTCGTCAATGCTGTTTTGAACGCGCAGATTCAGGCCGAAGAACAAATTGATTTTACCCTGCAAAAAACCAAATTTTTTGATCGTTACGAAGAACGCATGAATGAACGGCAACTGCGCGTGATTCGCCGCATGCTGGAGAACGGCATTGATGGGTTTGAAGGCGGTATGAGCGCGAAAAAATATATGTCGATTACAAAAGCATCCAAAGCCACAGCCACACGCGACTTGCAAGATTTAGCCGAAATGGGCGCACTTCTTCCCACAGGCGAAGGCCGCAGCAGACGGTATCACGTGAATTTGTAATTTCAGATCACTCTAAAACTGTTTTAAAATCCATTGGTGTAGGAAGTAACCAACCACTAGCAAAACGAGGCCTAATGCCCAGCTCATCCAAAAGCCCAGATCAAATTTTTCTGTAAAGAAGAAAGGCAGGAAGAACAGCCATGATATAGGCACGGCAAAGATAATACTACGTGCATATTGCGCTGTGTTACTAACGTCACCGTGCTGCGTATAGGCAAAGGCAATCGCCATAATGGAAACAAGTGGCAGGGCTGTAATAAACCCTGCCAGCTCTGGCTTTTTACCCGCTAGCCATGACGCAAGAACAATAACAAATGCGGCTATACCAGCCTTTAATGCGGTAAAAAGCATGAGTGTTTCCTTTTCTTAATGTTCGTGACCATGATCATCATGGCTATGCCCGTGATCATTTTCTATTGTTTGCGATGCTGTTCCTGTCGGGGTGCTGCTTTTCATCGCGGCAAATGCGACAACGCCCAGAATGGCCAGAACAATAATAGCAGGAATAATAATTTTAGCGTTTTTCATTTTTAAGTCCTTTCATAGATTAAGTTTAGTAACGCTTAACGGCGGAATACGCACCGTCAACTTTCAAAACAATGGTCACCGGCTCTTTATTACGGTTTTTAAAATACCAGCCGTGACTGCCGTCAAAAGCGGCCTCTAACGTGCCGTCCTTTTTATCGGCAGTGCCTTTGTAATATTTGTGATAATTGATTTTGAGACTTTTTGAATCCCCATGCACATCAAAGAAAATGTCTGAACCGTTGGCATCCCATGAATAGTTCACTTTGCCAGCTTCTTTCATTGTGACCTTGATTTCGGTGCTTTGATCAGGTGCAAGGTTTATCTCGAACTCATCGCTCCGCGCTGAAACACCCTGCGTATCGGTAGGTGTTTCAACGATTTTTTGGACGGTTTCAACACTCTCTTGCTTATCCATTTTTGCATCTTGCGCAGCTTCTTCTGCGAGTGAGGTTTTAATCTCACCCATGCGCTTTAGGCCAAGTGTATTCCCGATGCCTGTCGGATCAATACCGTATTCGGCGGGCATCACAACAGTGACAAGCAAAACGCCCGCTGTGACAGCCGCAAAAATGGTTGATTTAATCAGCTTTGCCGTTGAGGGCACTTCTGTATCTGATGGAATGTTTGAATTATACATGTTTGTATTTCCTTATATAGAATGTGAATTATTGAACGATATAGCCTGTGATTTGATAGAACATGAGCAAGAAGCCCAACATCATCATAAAGGCATTGGCTTTGTAGGCGTGGTGCAGGAAGTTCCCTGATTTTCTCCAATAGGAAATTGCAATCAGGATAACAGCCAGAGCCAAAATTTGACCCAACTCAACACCGATATTGAAGAAGATGAGATTAGGTAACAATCCGTCAGGGGATAGCTCATAATCTAAGATTTTCGTTGCCAAACCAAAGCCGTGAATTAAGCCAAAGAGGAATGTCGCAACTTTGGTGTTGGGCTGAAACCCGAACCAACGTTGATATGCGCCCATATTATCCAAGGCTTTGTAGACGACAGAAAAGCCGATAATCGCATCAATGATATAGGCACTGATGCTGATCTCCATCAACACGCCGGAAAGAAGCGTTATGACGTGGCCAACCGCAAAAAGACTGACGTAAATTGTGACGTCTTTCATACGATAGAGGAAGAAGATCACACCAAGCAGGAATAACAGGTGGTCATATCCTGTCATCATGTGCTTAGCGCCTAAGTAAATAAACGGAATGGCATGAACGCCCGTTGTTTCTTGAATATAGCCTTTATCACCGACTGTTACGCCGTGTGCAAAAGCATCGGGTATAATTCCGAATACCCCGACCAGCATCAAGAACAAGCCGATACATGCGTATAGGCGCTCTTGTGCCGTGTTAAATTGTAAAAATTGCAACATAAAAATTATCTCCATTTTGAAAGAGTTGCTTTAAATTAAGTGGAAAATGGAGGCGCGAAAAGCCTCGGATATAAAGGCCTATATCCGTATGCGCTGCGTAGAAAGATAAAGAGGGGTTTTGCTCGGCCAAGGCCGCAACATATCTGGCGGCGCTCGACTTTGAATAGAAGCCAGTTCATGACGCGGTATCGGGCTAATTGCAGTCAAAGCTATGTAATCGACATCATATGTGTCTAATACGGGAGCGTGTAGAACAGTTTGCTCGGGGCTTTGCAAATCAACATGCAGGTAATCACTAAAATACGTTACAGCATCAAAATGAATGGGATGATGAACGGCTTGTTCACTTTCTGTATTGTGGTCATGGCCTTCATGCCCGTGGCCATGGTTTTTTTCACCATGATGTTTTGCCTGATGATCGTGAAACGCATGAACAGCACCATGTGGCAACCATGGCGTAAATGCCGGAAAAACCAGCATTAGAATCAATACTGAAAATATCGCATTTTTCATCACCGCATATTTTAATCAGTTATGATGAAATAGCCAGCCATAAAATCCCCGCCATACAATCAAGATATAACTCAATCTTGTTGTTCTTCTATGTTTCTCCTCAAAACAAGCTCAGTTGCCGTTCCTTC
>DCKO01000010.1 GCA_002320665.1 Micavibrio sp. UBA1672 | reverse complement strand
TATAGCTCAGGCTATTATAGCTATAAATGGGCGGAAGTTCTGGATGCTGATACGTATGAGCTGTTCAAGGAAAAAGGTATATACGATCAAGCCACAGCGCAGAGCTACCGCGAGAATATCCTGTCCAAGGGTGGTAGCGAAAAGCCGGATATCCTATATAAACGATTCCGCGGGCGTGACGCCGATCCCGATGCGCTCCTGCGCCGAGAGGGGTTGCTGGAGGATAAAAAGGCGGCTTAGCTATGCCTACTAATCTTCAAAAACTTGAGAATGACGGTTATTATATAACCGAGCCGATATGTGATACTGCGCTTATAGGTGAGTTAAAAAATCTACTTTCAAACCTACAGGCTGATGATAATGATGCCGTTAGAAAGAAAAATGGTGATATTTTTGGCGTGAGGAATGTCCTGAGCATCTCTCCGGTGCTATGGCCGATGATCAAGGGAAGTCCCATTTTTAAAATGGCTCAAGAGCTTCTTGGAGATAATGCAAGAATTGTTCGCTCTATCTATTTTGATAAAACCATAAATTCAAATTGGAAAGTGCCAATTCATCAAGACAACTCAATTGCAGTCACACAGAAGCACGAAGTTGAGGGCTTTGCACCTTGGTCAGTAAAAGCAGGTGTTCCACATACCCAGCCCCCTGAAAAAATACTAGATAAAATGGTAACATTTCGGGTTCATCTGGATAAGGCAACAGAAGATAATGGCGCTTTGCGGGTGATTTCTGGATCGCATAAACACGGTAAAATGAAACAAGATGATATTGTAAAATTTAGAAATCAATCGGAAATCGACCTATGCGAAGTTGATGAAGGTGCCATAATGGTAATGCGCCCTTTATTACTTCATGAATCTTCCGCAGGACAATCCCCTTCTAGACGCCGAGTGTTGCACCTTGAGCTAAGCGCTGACAGATTACCTACCCCTTTGGAATGGCATGAAAATTATAGTTAAATAATCGCAGGATTTTGCCGCCATATACCGTATAATCTTTGAGTAGAAGAGAGGCGCGGCCATTGGATAAAATAATCGGATTTTTTATTGTTCTGTTTTTTCTAGGCGTAGCATTTACTCTGATTGAAAAGCGCTTTGCCGCCAATAAGCATAAGAAAGTCTTTCGGAAAAGCTGGAAGCTGGATTTCTTTTACTTTCTCTTCAACCCCTCGGTTGGTGAGTTTCTTAAAAAAGCCAGCGCCTTTATTGTGATTGTACCGCTTTATATTCTGGTTGTTGGCGAAATTCCCACGGAAGAAACGTTCCAGCAAGGCTTTGGCCCACTGGGGGCGCAACCTCTTTGGCTTCAAGCTATTCAGATTTTGGTGATCGCCGATTTTATCGGATATTGGACGCATAGGCGGCTATTTCATACCTCGCCGCGCTACTGGAAAATCCATGCCGTGCATCATTCTTCGGAAAACCTGGACTGGCTGGCATCTGCTCGGCTTCATCCTCTAAATGAGATCATTAACACTCTTGTCTTTGCTGTGCCGCTTGTTTTGCTCGGCTGGAGCCCCATTAGTGTGGCCTCCGTCACGCCGTTTTTAATTCTTCACGGGCTTATGCTTCATGCGAATGTGAATTGGACGTATGGGAAGTTGCGCTATGTGATTTCCTCGCCTGTGTTCCATCGCTGGCATCATACCAAGATTAATGAAGGCGGGATGAAGAACTTTGCAGGGCTGTTCCCGATCTGGGATATTCTCTTTGGTACATTTTATATGCCCAAAGGACAATACCCACAAAACTTTGGAATTGATGAGAATATGCCCGAAAGCTTTAAAGGGCAGATGCTTTATCCGTTCAAGAAAAATTTGTAATTTTCTATGCCAGAATGCTATATTGTCATAAGAAAACAATAACGGGTGAACGCATTTTAAATGGGTGTTTCAGATAATCATATAGCTATGGGCCTTGCATCTGCTGCAATAACATTTTCGGCAGCCGCAAATGAGCCTTATATAGAGCAACAAACCTCGGATATAGATGATGGTAAAAAGGCCGCTTGTACGGTGCGCCTGAATGAATTCGAAGGCAGCAAAACAGAACCCATTGATACGCGTTATATTGGCACACGTTTTGCCGATCCTGGACATGAAGATTATGATTCCGGTCTTTTCTGGAGTGCTGGGTGGCGTGGTATCAGTTATTATCAGGAAGAGCGCATTGCGCACAAATTTCCTGATGAAATTCACGGCACATTTCAAGCCGAAATTAACTTACATGACTGGCATATGCCAGACGGCACGTATTATGATGCCGGAGGCGCTTTAGATCGTACACCCAAATACCTTGGTTCAGTTACATTTGGAACAAATGGAGAGCTTTATGATGCTCAACATACCAATTGGGGGCGGAGCGCAGAAATTGAGATAGACAATCCTGGAACTTGTTTGTACATAAGGGGTTTACTAGAAGAAGCACAAAAAACACCGCCTGATTTTCATCTTTTTGCTCCCTTATTTGGCAATGAAACAAATGCAAGCTTTACAAATAGAATTTGGGAAATCACCGGTCAGTCCAGTGACTTTGATACGTTACAAAATACAGACGGTATTACGATGCTCGA
>DCKO01000004.1 GCA_002320665.1 Micavibrio sp. UBA1672 | reverse complement strand
AAAAATCGTTATTACTCAGCCATATTCTTGAAAAATGTGTCCCCGTTCACATATATCAGTAATCTATGATACGCAGTGATTGAAAAAAAAACCTTAACAGAACGCATAAAAGTACAAAAAAGATAATTTTTTGTATATACACCGGAATAATCGTAATATGATAGACCAATGCGCTTTGAATATAAAGAATTGATGGCAAAATTAGGGGTTGGGTACGAATTATCGGCTTATGAGACTCGCCCGTGGTTTTTGTATGATGAAGATAAAGGCATCACGTGCAGCGCCGAAGTGCGTGCTGGGCCGGGGCTTGCCGATATTGAGGCAGAAATACAGTTTCTGTATGACGAAACGGATGACGATGAGGAGGACTCTGATTCTGCTTCCAGCGGTACAGAACAAATTTTTATGATGCGTATTATGCCCTTCAAAGATGGCTTATGGAAGCCTTCCCTCCTTATTGTCAAAGGTGAAAACTATGTTAACGAGATTTACAACTGGGAAGGAAAAGGCTGTCAGTTCTTTTGTTCATGCATAGAAGCCATACAAATGAGCGAATTTCCGGATATCGATGACCTAATTGATTCTGAACTGCAAGATGACAGACGTGGCGGCGGCAAAAAAGGCAAGGTTGGCAAGAAAAAGCCGAGCGTTAATCCGAATGCATTAGTCGGTATGAAGAGATAAGCATATCTATCTGAAATATAATTTAATTACATCTTAATGCGTATTGATAAAATACCGCGAAAGCGTTAATATACTGTTCATCACTAGAGTAACCGTGAGCGCAAAATGTGCGGAAATATTAAGCGCTAAGCGTATCGGATGCTTGATTATCTGAGTATTCTTCTAAAAAATTTCTGTGTTTGTTACGGCTTTATGCACTGATTATAATCATAAAATTAGGTTTGAAATTATGAACTTTTCTTCGATAAAACTCTCCAGAAAACTTCCCTTACTTTTTGTCGTAATGGGAATCTTGGCCGCGATTACAACTGGTTTTGTAACAATTCAAAAGGCCTCTAATGAAGCCATAGCAAAGGCTGGGGAGGAGCTGGAGGCAATTGTCGAAGCGAGAAGCAAGCAACTAAACAGCTATCTTGGGTCTATTCGGGAAGATTTATCAATCATGGCGGAAAGTCCCTATGTCCGTAAGGCCCTATTCGATTTTATCGAAGGCTGGAAAGAACTTGGTGTAAATCAGGAGAGTCGATTACAAGCACTATATATCAATGAAAATCCACACCCTACAGGCAGCAAAGAAGAACTAGACTTTGCCAAGGATGGATCGCTTTATAGCCAAGTTCATGGCGAATATCATCCATGGTTCCGTCATTTCCTGAGATCACGTGATTATTATGATGTGTTTCTTTTTGATACGTCTGGAAACCTTGTCTACACCGTTTTCAAAGAGCTTGATTACGCCACAAACCTAAATACAGGTGAATGGAAAGATACGGATCTTGGAAATGCTTTCCGAGCTGCTAAGGAAAAAGCAAGTGCAAAATCTAATCAAACATTTTTTGACTTCCAACCCTATGCGCCATCTTATGATGCACCAGCCAGTTTTATTTCCCAGCCAATTTTGAATGATAATGGTACTTTAGCAGGAGTCTTGGTGTTCCAGATGCCAATTGGTCGTATTGATGCTGCCATGCAGGTTCCGGAAATTGAAGAAGGTGATGAAGAGACACACCATGGTCTGGGTGAAACTGGAAAAACTTTTATTGTCGGTGTAAAAGATGGATTGATGCGTAATAACATAAACCCGATCAGGCACGGCTTGCAAAAAACAAAAGAGGAAGAAAATGTCGAGACAATCTTAAAAAGTGAGTTCAAAACTGAAAACGCAGCTTTAGAATTAGGTAAAGAAGGCCATGTAGGATTTATACGAGCCCTTGATTTCGAAGGGCAGGATGTCTTGGCCGCCTATGTACCTTTTGATTTCCTTGGTACGAAATGGGTCATCATGGGCGAAATCGATTATGACGAAATCATGCAGCCTATTGTTCAGATGAAGGTTTTTACCCTCATTGCAGTTTTCTGTGTTTTGATTGTTATTGCCATTATCGGATATTTTATTTCAATGAGCATTTCGCGTCCGATTACCAATATGGTTGAAACAATGGATAAAATTGCCAACGGCGATTACGATGCAGACATTCCGGGCTTAGATCGCGGTGATGAAATCGGTGAAATGGCTGCCGCCGTTGAAATCTTCAAACAAAATGGCAAGGAAACTGAGCGTCTTAAGAAAGAGCAGGAAGAATCAGAAAAACGTACAGCCGAAGAAAAGAAAAAGGCTCTTGAAGAACTTGCAAAGCAGTTTGATGAGCAAGTAGGCAGTACCATCCAAAATCTTTCTAAGGCGGCAGATGGTTTAGAAGCAG
Source organism: Micavibrio sp. UBA1672 (assembly GCA_002320665.1). Taxonomy (GTDB): domain Bacteria; phylum Pseudomonadota; class Alphaproteobacteria; order Micavibrionales; family Micavibrionaceae; genus UBA1672. The sequence continues at coordinate 8,145 of DCKO01000004.1, read as the reverse complement.
CTTCTGGCACTTTAATGGAAACAGCGCAAAAAACCACAGATGCAAGCAAATCAGTTGCAGCGGCCTCAGAGGAAACAAGTGCAAATGTTAATACTGTAGCCTCGGCTACTGAAGAAATGACTGCCAGTGCGCAGGAAATTTCACGTCAAGTTGAAGACGTTGCAGCAAAAGCAAGTCAGGCCGCTGGTAGTGCAAGCCGTACAAGCGAGAAAGTCAACGAACTTAATGGCTTGGTTGATAATATTGGTGAAGTTGTCTATGCGATTAAGGATATTGCCGAGCAGACAAACTTGCTGGCTTTGAATGCTACAATCGAGGCAGCGCGGGCCGGTGAAGCTGGTAAAGGCTTCGCAGTTGTTGCCGATGAAGTTAAGAAACTTGCAAATGAAACTGCCCAGAAAACAGAGGAGATTGAAACACGAATTAGTGATATTCAGGCGGCAACTCAAGCCTCAGTCGCGGCAATGCAGGAAATTATCACAGGAGTTTCCGACATTGACGGTATGTCTGCTAACGCGGCTGGCGCTGTGGAAGAGCAAAATGCTGTGATTGCAGAAATCACACGTAGCATCTCGGAAGTTTCACAAGCGGCACAGGAAGTCACAAGTGTAATTCATACAGTTCAGTCGGCTTCCGAAGAGACAAACGAAGCCGCTTCGACTGTTGGTGGGTCTGCCAATGAGGTAAAATCCTTATCAAATAAAATCGACGAAGCTGTTCATGCATTTTTGGAGAAAGTGCGGGCAGGGTAGATTTGTTCAAAAGAAAAGATTATATTATTTTCTTGTTTTTTGTATTTAACTTGTACTATAACACTGAAAATAAAACAGAATGAGGTGTATTATGAAAAATAAAATTTTGGTAACAGGGATCGCACTTTCTGCATTTTTAGTAGGGCCTTCTCAAGTAGTTATGGCTGATGCAGATGTAAAACCGTCTTATTCAAATAAAAAAGCTGGTAAGGTTGTTTTTGCGAAGGATAAACAAGATGATATATCTGTTGATGTATCCGACATCGAACCAGCAGCTGGCGCAGAAGAGCCTGCTGAAGTAGATACACAAGAAGGTGAATCTTCTCTAGCAGAAGATATGAAGTTGCCTCGTAAGTAATTCTTAGAATTTAAATTTTTGATAAGCCACTTGTGAATTAACAAGTGGTTTTTTTATGTGGTAATTTCCATGCAGACATTAGCTCTAGGATATTTATCCTTGTGTTTCTGAGACATTTTGACTTCTATAAAACCAAGAGATTTATACAAATGGATAGCATTTTTTAACTTGGTCACAGTCAGAAGCACTATTCTATCGGTGTCGCTCGACTTACTTTTTTCTATGGAGGCCTGAATAAGCTTTTTCCCAATTCCAAAACCACGATAACGTGGATCTACCGACATTTTGCAAAGCTCAAAAAAATTATCTTCGCGCAATAATGCACATGTTCCTACAATTTCATTATTTATTTTTGCAAAAAAGATGTGTCCGCCCTTGGCAAGAATAGAATTTTCTGGATCCTTGAAATAAAGTTCATCTATAGCTTCTACTTTAAAGAATTTCTCAAGCCATTCCCTGTTCAAGCGTTCAAAATCTTGCCTATACTCTGCAGCGTAATCAAGGATTTCAACAGAATTTGAATCGATGGGTATAAATTTTGTTTCCACTTTGGCAATCAAGTCCTCATGTAAAACGTGTTTTTCAAATTTCTTTAGAATATCAAAAAACTGCTCATCATAGGGATGAAGTAAATCTGCTATTGCGCGATCTAAGGCGTTCCATAAAGGGCGGGCTTCTGTAATCACATCTAGCCCTTTTTGAGTAAGCCGCATGACCTTACTACGTTTATCCTCTGGGTTTTGCGTGATTTCAATAAGATCCTTTTTGCGCAAAGCACTAGCTGTCTGACTGATATAGGCATGAGACGTTCCCAATTGTTCTTCGGCTTGTCGAAGGGTAATTTCCTCTTCGCGCTCTATTAAAGTCAAAAGAGGGAAAAGCCAAGCATCCATTTCTATGCCATATTTTTTGTATAGCACGTTTACATTATCAGCTAATGAAGAGGAGATAATCTTAAGCCTACTGCCAAGTCCAATCCTGCCTAAATCATAAAAATGTTGCATGTAATTCACCAATATATAATCATTTATATAACTGAGTTATATAAATTTATATACTTAGGTCAATATAAAAATGAAAAATGGTCTCTTTCTCTTATCTCCTCTCTTTATTTCGAACGTTAAATACTGTAGGAAAATTGTGTAGAATGATTTTTACTCTTAAGATGCTATGAAAACGATAAAAAAATTTTTCCAACAAGAAACATCAAGCGGGATTATATTGCTACTGGCAGCGGCCTTGGCACTCATGATTTATAATTCCCCTCTAGCTGCTGCATATGACATGCTTTTACATGTTCATCTATCGATCATGATTGGTGATAAATACGGGCTGGACAAATCATTGCTCCATTGGATCAATGACGGCTTGATGGTAATTTTCTTCTTTTATATTGGCCTCGAGATCAAACGCGAGGTCATGGGGGGCGAGCTTTCGAGTATCCGTAAAGCCTCTTTACCAATTATCGCAGCCTTAGGCGGTGTTATCGTTCCTGCGCTGATTTACGTTTACATCAACATGGAAAATGAGGTGGCCTTGCATGGTTGGGCCGTGCCAGTAGCCACAGATATTGCGTTTGCCATCGGTATATTGGCGCTTTTGGGAAATGTTGTGCCACGCCAATTAAAAGTCCTATTGCTGTCTTTGGCTATTATAGATGATTTAGCAGCCATTATTATCATTGCTGTATTTTATACCGAGAATCTATCCCTAAACGCACTAGGCTTTAGTACGGTGGCATTTGTACTTGCCATTGTCTTGAATCGTATGGGGGTCAAAAAGGTTACGCCTTATGTTCTCGTCGGTGTTGTGATGTGGATTGCCGTCCTGAAATCAGGTGTTCACGCGACACTAGCTGGCGTGTTTTTGGCAACGTGTATTCCTTTACACGGCAAGAAAACGCAAGATGGGCATGATGTTCCCGGGCCAGAGGGAAAATCTCCGCTAAAGCGTCTGGAGCATGCATTGCACCCATGGGTGTCCTTCATGATTATGCCGATATTTGCCTTTGCCAATGCGGGTGTTGAGCTCGCAGGTATATCGTTCAGCAACCTTGGTGATACAGTGCCTCTTGGTATTATTTTGGGCCTTTTCATCGGAAAACAAATTGGCGTATTCAGCTTTATTTGGGTTGGAAACAAACTGCGTTTATGCCAAAAGCCAGAAGGTGTATCTTGGGCACAAATCTATGGTTTGGCAATTCTGACAGGTATTGGTTTTACAATGAGCTTGTTTATTGGAACTTTGGCCTTTACAGACCCACTACTGACCGCCGAAGTACGCATAGGGGTTTTGGTTGCATCGTCCCTCTCAGCTATTATAGGGTATATTGTGCTATATATGACAACACGCGGAAGAGCGAAAAAGCAAATAGAAGAATAATTTGCTTTTGGATAAATAACACTCATGCATGAATGAGGTGAAAAATGCACCATAGTCAATTTGCACTACTTTCACAGCGCCGTTTTTGGCCGCTTTTTGTAACGCAATTTCTAGGTGCTTTTCACGACAATCTTTTCAAAAACGCTTTTCTTGTCCTCTTATTGTATGATGTAACCATGAAGGCCTCGCTTTCTGATCAAAGCGTAACCATATTAACTACATTGGCAACAGGCATATTCATTTTACCATTCGTGCTGTTTTCAGCGCTCGCCGGACAATATGCCGATAAATATCCCAAAGAGCAGGTCATCAAGAAAGTCAAGCTTGCTGAGATCGGAGTGGCTGTAATAGGGGCTATTGCACTTCTATCCTCATCAATCTCAATTTCTTTTTTGGCTCTTTTTCTACTCGGTGCACAATCGGCCTTTTTTGGCCCCAGTAAATATTCTATCCTGCCTCAACATCTGGAAGATGATGAGTTGATTGGTGGCAATGCGCTACTCAGTACAGGAACTTTTCTGGCAATCCTGATCGGCACAATTATTGGCGCAGTTTTCGTAACAGGAAGTTTTGGTGTCTGGGTTGTTGCGGCAATGATGCTGGCCGTAGCAGTAAGCGGTTATTTTACAAGCCTAAAAATCCCTGAGGCTAAAGCAGGTGATCCAGAGCTCAAAGTTAGCTATAATATTTTCACCCAGACATGGAGTATCCTCGAGCAGCTTTTTAAAGGTCGCCGTAGTGTTATTGAATCCGCTTTGGGCGTAGCATGGTTCTGGTTTATGGGTGCGCTATTCCTCTCTCAACTGCCGAATTACACAAAGTTGGTGATTGGGGCCTCGAATGAAGTTTTTGCCTTCTTTGCTGTGTTATTTTCTATCGGGATAGCGATTGGTGGCTTGCTCAATGATAAACTTCTAAAAGGGCGCACAGAAGCCCTGTATGTCCCGTTAGCGGCACTTGGTATATCCTTCTTTGCGATTGATTTATTCTTTGCCGGTGCGCCGCATGCTGGCAATAGGGGTGGTGCCAGCTTGTTGTCTTTGGGCGACTTTGTATCGGGGTTTGCGAGCTGGCGTATTATCATAGATCTCTTTTTGATATCACTATGCGCAGGCCTGTTTGTCGTGCCGCTCAACGCTATCATCCAGCATGATACAGAGGAAAAATCCCGCTCTCGTATTCTGGCCGCCAGCGCAATCTTGAACTCGATCTTTGTCGTAGCAGCCTCGGCTATCTGTGCGTTATTGCTAAAGCTCGGTTTTTCCATAGGTGCAATTTTTGGACTCTTCGGTGTCGCGAATTTATTTGTAGCTCTATATATTTGTCAGCTCCTGCCGGATTATTTGCTCAAAACCCTGATGCAAGTGACTTTGAAGTTTCTATACAAGGTTGAGATCAAAGGCACAGAGAATTTTTCCAAGGCTGGAAAGCGCGCCATCATTGTCAGTAACCACGTCTCCTATCTGGATGCTGCCTTGCTCGCGGCTTTTCTGCCGGGCAGGCCGATGTTTGCCGTTAATAGTTTCGTGGCTGAGTGGTTCTGGGTGCGGCCTTTCTTGAAAATGGTACAGGCCTTCCCGCTTAATCCCGCCGATCCATTTTCGATAAAATCCCTGATGAAGGAAGTTGCCAAGGATAAACACTGTGTGATTTTTCCCGAAGGCCGCCTGACCGAAACAGGCTCGTTGATGAAAATCTATGACGGGCCGGGTATGATCGCAGATAAAACGGATTCCGTTGTTCTTCCGATCCGTTTGGATGGCGTGCAGCACACCCCGTTTTCAAGGCTAAAGGGGCGTGTACCTTTGCGTACGTTTCCTAAAATTACCATCACAGTTCTTGAGCCGCAAAAGCTTGAACTTCCCGAAGAAATCAAAGGCCGCAAGCGCCGTGAAGCCGCAGGCCGCAAGCTCTATGATATCATGGAGCAAATGATGTTCGTGACTAATGATCGTGAGCAAACACTCTATCAAGCTCTGATGAAGGCACGTCATGTAAACGGGAATCATGCCATCATTGCCGAAGACGTGACTCGCAAACCTATGAAGTTTAAAAAGCTTGTACGCGGCTCACTGGTCTTGGGTAAAAAACTAGCCAATCAAACCCAAAAAGGTGAAGCTGTAGGCTTGCTCATGCCAACATCGTGCGCTGGTCTTGTGAGCTTTTTCGCGCTTCAAGCCTATGCACGTGTCCCTGCCATGCTGAACTTCTCGGTCGGCGCAAAACCAATCCTCTCAGCTTGTGACTCCGCGCAGATCAAAACGGTTATCACCTCCCGTAACTTCGTGAAGATGGGCAGGCTCGAAGACCTGATTGCCGGTATGGAAGAAAAGGTTAGGCTTATTTATCTCGAAGATATTCTTGATAATCTGGAGCCTATGGATAAGGTCTATGGATTTCTTTGTACGCGTTTTGCACGGCACATACATAACCGCCAGAAACAAAATCCTCATGACCCAGCAGTCATCTTATTTACCTCTGGCTCGGAAGGTGCACCTAAGGGCGTTGTACTCTCTCATGCCAATTTGATGAGTAATATCGTACAGCTCTCCAGCCGCGTAGATTTCAACCGTCAGGATATCGTCTTTAACTGCCTGCCGATGTTCCATTCATTTGGCTTAACGGGCGGAACTCTTCTACCTGTTCTTTCGGGCGTACGTACGTTCCTGTACCCAAGTCCGCTACATTACCGCATTGTTCCAGAATTAGTGTACTCTTCCAATGCGACAATCATGTTCGGCACAGATACCTTCCTCAATGGCTATGCCCGCAAAGCCGACCCGTATGATTTCTATAAGATGCGCTATATTTTTGCCGGCGCGGAGCGTGTGAAGGAAGAAACTAAGGAGCTATACGCGAACAGGTTTGGTGTACGTATCCTTGAGGGGTACGGTGCAACCGAAACAGCCCCTGCTTTAGCGCTGAATTCCCCGATGCATATGAAGGATGGTACAGTCGGCAGATTACTCTCCGGTATTGAGTACCGCCTTGAAGATGTGCCGGGCGTGGATGAAGGTGGACGTTTATACGTAAAAGGCCCTAATGTCATGCTGGGATATTACAAGGAAGATAACCCGGGTGTGCTACAACCACCTGAAGATGGCTGGTATGATACGGGCGATATCGTCAGCATTGATGATGCAGGATATGTCAAAATCTTGGGCCGAGCCAAACGCTTTGCCAAGATCGCTGGCGAGATGGTATCGCTAACAAGTGTGGAATCCATGCTCACCAAAATCTATCCAGACCATGAACATGCTGTTATTGCTATTCCCGATGCCCGCAAAGGCGAGCAAATCATTCTAGTAACCACAAATAAGGAAGCCAAACGCCCTGATATCTCGAAATATGCCAGTGAAAACGGTGTTTCCGAGTTATCTGTGCCTAAAACCATACTTCCAATCGATAAAATGCTGGTTCTGGGTAGTGGTAAAACCGATTACACAGCCCTTCAGAACTTTGTTGAGGAACAAACCGCCAAAAAAGCAGCATAAGTCATGAATGACCATGCCTCTAAATGGTGTTATTATCAGAATTGGGTGAATAAAATAATGCTGTGAGGAATATTATAAAATGTCCAACCATACAAAACCCAGTGGCAAATAGATTTTTAATATGGACACGCTCTTCAGGAATATTTTCTAAGAGCTGAGCATATTCTGTTACCCAGAAATAAGCATAGGAAAAATGAAAACAAGACATTAAAAACAAAATACTAATAAAAATTTTATTCTTGGTGAAATAAAAAAGGCTCCCCAGAACAAAAAATGATATGGCATAAGCATAATAAGTAATAATCAAAATTTGTACGCTATTGCCGAACGAAAAAATAGCGGGGGGCGTATGGTAGGACTGAAAAAATCCGCTAAGAATCATTATTATTGCTTGTAGGCTAGAAATGCTAAATGCCGTTTTAAATAAAGTATCTTCTTTTTTGAAAGTCTCATTTTTCATTGCTTATTGCCTGTAGTTGTTAGTAAAGCTATCTTAATAATGCTGACCCAAAAATTCCAAAACTTATTTTTTACGTGACCTTTTGGTTAAATATGATAAATAGAGGGCATGAACGAAATAGCGCTTCAAAATATAGGCACACAAACCAAGGAATCCCGTGTTTCGGATTATTTTGCCCTGCTGAAACCCCGCGTGATGAGCCTTGTGGTTTTTAGCGGCTTTGCTGGCATGGTTGTCGCTCCCGGTTTTGAAGATATGCACCCCTTATTGGCAATCATCGCAATGCTAAGCTTGGCCATTAATGCAGGTGCGGCAGGCGCGATTAATATGTGGTATGACCGTGATATTGATGCTGTTATGAAACGCACGCGGGGGCGTCCAATCCCGATGGGACGCATGGAAGCTGATGAAGCACTAGCCTTTGGCGTGATTATGTCGATATTCTCAACGATGCTGATGGGCTTAGCTCTGAACTGGACAGCAGCTGGCATTCTGGCCTTCGCGAATTTCTTTTATGTTGTCATCTACACAATGCTCCTCAAGCGCTCCACGCCTCAAAACATCGTCATTGGCGGCGCGGCAGGGGCATTTCCGCCTATGGTCGGCTGGGCGGCAGTTACTGGCGATATTACGCTGGCCTCGATTACACTGTTTGCCATTATCTTTTTCTGGACGCCGCCTCATTTTTGGGCTTTGGCT
>DCKO01000104.1:1339-9799 GCA_002320665.1 Micavibrio sp. UBA1672 | reverse complement strand
ATCCGGCGATGATACGATTTATGGATTTGAAGGTAGTGGTGACATTATTAATGGCGGAGCAGGAAACGACACGATTTATGGTCTTAATGGCGGCGATACATATCAATTCGGCATTGGGTCGGGCAATGACACCATTCAGGACTTATCCCAAGCGTATAGTGCTGGAACTGACAGAGTAGAGTTTCTTGGGACGCTGACAGATCAAGATGTTACATTTGCCGCTGATGGTAATGATTTGCTGATCACTATTAACGGACAGAGCGATAGTTTACGTGTTGAAAACCAGTTCGATAGCAGTATTTATTACCGCGTTGAGGAATATGAATTTTTCAATAGCTCTATTCTGACTTACGAGGATATTTATGCTCTTGTTACAACAGGCTCGGTTATTAATGGCGATGAATTTGACAATACCCTCGTGGGCACATTAGGGCCGGATGTTATCAGCGGCTTTGGCGGCAATGATGATATTGACGGCAGCGATGGTGACGATGTGATTGATGGCGGCTCAGGAGATGATACGCTCTTTGGTGACGGCGGTGACGACACGTTCTATTACGGTGTAGGCTATGGAAATGATATCATTGAAAAAACGGCGTCAAATAACGATACAGTTATCTTTAATTCTGATGTCCTGCCTACGGATTTGATCTTACAACGTATTGACGGAGTTAATGCAGATAATGATATGAGATTTGTTATTCAATCAACAGGCGAAACCCTTTTGGTTGATGATATGTACCAGCGTCATGCGACAAGCGGCAATTTAACCTATGTGATTAATAATTTTGAATTTTCTGATGGGACAATCTGGACTGAACAAGATATCAGATTGCAATATATATCGGATAATACGACATCTGGTGATGATCTTATCGTAGGCTTTAATACAGAAGATATAATCTATAGCAGTGCCGGAAATGATATTTTAAAGGGTTTCGGTGGTAATGATGTCTATTATTGGGGAACGGGATCAGGAAATGACACGATTTATGATGTTAGAACATCCATAATTCTTGATACAAATGACCAGATCAATTTTGAAGGCTTGAATGTAGGTGATTTGTTATTTGCGTTTGCTGGCAATGATCTTGTCATTACAAATGCCCAAAGCTTGGAAACCCTTACGATTAATAAACAAGCTCTTGTTGCAAATCAGATTGAGGCATTCTCTTTTGCAGATGGAACGATCCTATCAAATGCTCAGATTGGTGACCTTGCAAACGGCACGTTCACATCCACTTCCGGAAATGATGTTTTCATCGGCAGTGCGGCAGCGGAAATTATTGCGGCTGGTGATGGAAACGATACCCTCAATGGCGGCGGCGGTGATGACCAGCTATCCGGTGAAGGTGGCGATGATACTTATGTTTTTGCTGCTGGTGGTGGTAATGACATCATTACTGAAACCACAGGATTTGATATTCTATCTATTATTGGCGGCATTACAGAAAGTGATTTAACCTTCACTCAAGTTGGTGATGATCTGCAAATTGATATTGCTAGTGGTGTTACGATAACAGATTTCTATTTATCTGGTGCTGATACGCTCGAAGAAATCCATTTTGATGATGGGTCAACCTTTGCCTTAAGCACATTACTCAATCAAGCTCCTGTGTTGGCTAAGGATTATCCTACTGTTGATGAAGATAGTAGTGTTATCATCAATGCCCTTGCCAATGATTATGACCCAGATGGTGATGCATTGACCATTTACAGCCTATCTGGTGCTGATTACGGGATAGCCGTTATTAATGCTGATAATACGATTACATATACACCTGATCCTGATTTCTTTGGAGAAGATACAGTCTATTACAGCGTGACAGATAATAATGGCGGATTTGCCACGCAACGTATAACCATAACAATCAATCCTGTTGAGGATGAAGAGGAGCCAAACCTTAACCCGATAACGCAAAAAGACAGTGCTACAGTCGATGAAGATAGCTCGGTGGTTATTGATGTTCTTGCTAATGACTATGACCCGAATGGAGATGTGCTTTATATCACAGGTGTTGATAACGGTTATGCTACGATCAATGCTGATGAAACGGTGACTTACACTCCAGAAGCTAATTTCTGGGGCACAGAAAGCTTCCTATATTATGTTAGTGATGGGAATGGTGGTACAGCCGTTGAGCGGGTTAATGTGACGATCAATCCAATAGCCGATACTACAGCCGATATTGAAGGCACAGACCGTGATGAAACGATCTATGGTACAACCGCATCAGAGAGCATTAATGGTCTAGCTGGCGATGATTTCATCTCTGGAGATAGCGGAGACGATGTTCTTTATGGGAACGTGGACGATGATATCTTAAAGGGCGGAGATGGCAATGACACATTGTACGGAGAAGCCGGAATGGATTTCCTAGAGGGCAATCTAGGCAACGATATTCTGGATGGAGGTGCTGGTATAGACACGCTCAAAGGTGGTGATGGTTCTGATACATTTGTATTTTCTTCTATTGCAGAGGCCGGAGACACTATTCAGGATTTCAGGGATTTTGATAGTGATGCACTAGATATTTCCGATATTCTGATAGGTTATGATCCACTTACAGATTTGATCACTGATTTTGTTCAGATCACAGATGATGGAGCAAGTAGTTCGGTATTTGTTGATGCTGATGGTGGGGCTGATAACTTCGTTCTTATTGCAACACTTTCAGGTGTCACTCATGGCGGCGAAGAACAAACCTTTGAAACGAACGGAAATTTGATTACCGTTTAGTTTATGATGGGACACTCATGGGACACTAAAGAAAGAAAAACCACGAAAAACAGAGAGAGTAGGGGATAAAACATAAGAATATTCCTTGCTATAGATCACTGATATAATTACGATATTTTATCGTGATTTACCATGGTCGGTCATGGTTCTTAAAACCCGTAAGGTTTTGGGAACAGGGGGTCGGGGGTTCGAATCCCTCCGCTCCGACCATCTAGAAAATTTTGACTCTCATCTGATTTTTAAGGTATAATTTCCCCTTAAGGGATGCCACAGAGGGCAAAATGGATATTCTTACCGAGTTACGAGAAAAAATTGATAAATGGCGATACGAGGATCAGGAAGTAGACCAACAGCAGGTTCTTGATAGTTTTATTAGGGGCGCGCAAGAAATCGAGCAAAAGTATAATGCTTCTAACCCCGACGCACCATTGAAAGCAGTAGTTTTTGATACACAAGCTATAAACGCAGCAGAAACGAGCGAAGAACGTATCGAAATCGTGCGACAAAATATTCAAGACCAACACCCTGAAATATATGCCATGTTGCAAGACAAATACGGTGCCGATCTGGACAGTAAGGTTCTTGAACCGCTAGTGTCCAATGGATTAGGTGCACAGCTTATGGGGCCATCAGCCCAAATTTTTGATGAATTTTCTTCCGAAGATATGGCTTTTTGTGCCATTACATCCGCTGGTGAAAAGCAGGACACACTTCGGGATGATCTCAGAAGAGTTGTACCAATGGAATTCAGGATTTATCCGGAGAATGCGCCAGTTTCTAATGAGGCAATGAACGAGGGCACGTCCCGTCACGAAACAATCCATTGCACTGATGATAATGTCCAGAATGATGATTTAAGGGAAAATTTACAAAGGAAAACTACGTTTGACCTTGGCGCTGAAAGCTTTGCAGATGGAGGATCTTATGAAGGTCACCCCGAATATGCTGAAACAAAAACAGCATACAGGGCTATTTCTAACTTCTTTCGATCTGAAGAGTCTTTATCTGGTCCCCAATATGAGGCTTATGATGCTCGTATGTTTAGCCACTCTACTACAGTCAGTGCACATAACGAAGAGTATCTCCCTGCAATAACTCAAATGCAGGATAATGTCATGATTTCAGAAATCATGCATAAGGGGGTTATGACGTCTCAAGGATTTGATAATATTGAGCAAGCGCGTGACTTGCTTAAATCTGACCCCGCTGCTTATGCTGATGCGGCTGAACAAGGGCTGTTGAAATATGATATTGGGCTTAGCGACGATTTAAAACAGAATATCCAAGATACGTCTAATGCTATAAGAATGTTTTTAACACCTGATTACACGCCGCCAAGCGAGAAGATCAATACAGATCCTGAAGACACAGTGACACATGCATCTATTGATACAACGCCTTTAGCACAGGCCCAAAATCTGGAAACTCAGTCAACAAATCCACAAAGCCCAGTTGCCGCAGCTATCGTTCCAACAAGCGTCTTGACAGTTGCTCAAGCCGATGGAAGCTCCAAGACTCTACAGGACATGCAGCCAAGTCCAGTGTCGGATACGCCAGCAATACCTACTGACAACGGACTACAACAACCCGGTATTAATGTATAAAACAGCTATATAATTTAGGTCTTATTTGTTAGAATATTAACGACAGTTATACATAAATCTTCCAAGCAAGTTGATCATGTCTGATACGCCACTTCCTCCTCCTGATGAACTGCCTATTTTACCTAATATGGACACGTCTATGGAACTTGATCTAGCCATTGATAATAATGGTGAAATATATGTATTTTATACCAAAGCCTTTCCCGAAGCTGTTAATTGGGCAGAATATGACTTCGAGGAGTCGCGCTTGTATTTCATATCAGAGCAAGGCCGCATTCAAGGTCTAGGGCTTGATGTTTATAAACACATGCAAGACAAGATTCAACAGGCGCACCGTATCTTTGCAATTCATATTGAAAATAGCCAAAGCAAACAGATAGTAGAAATGCCACTTGTCCACCAATTTTCACAAGATTCATAATCTTACTTCTTTAGCTTTACTACAGAGACATTTATTAAATATTTTCATCCAAAGCAGGGGGTTGATTTTATACTCTCTTTTATGAAATGGTTGGAGGCATCATAATGAATTTTGTATTACATCCGATCTATGTTGCCGTTATTGTCGTCTACGCGTTGGCAGTTGGGTTTCCCGAAAAATAGACACAGGGGAAGATTTATTTATGGCTGGTATTTTTTACAGACTTTTTAATATCAAACAGACCTTATGCGTATTTTTAATTTGTGTGGTAGTTTCCGGCTGCTCATCGGTAAGTCAGGAGAAAACTAAATATGTTCCTGAAGGGGGATGTTTTTATTCACCCTTTGAAGATTCTGAGGGTAATAAATCTCTAATTTGCAGTGCGTATGGCAGTAAAATGCCAGAAGATCCCTTACCTGAAGCGCAAGATGAACAATGATTTTGAACTGGATTGATATTTCATTCACATCATAATCTGCGCTATTGCCTTATTGGTGGCCACGCCATTATGGCAGGGTTATGCGATTTTAGAAGACTCTGTTCCAAGCATATACTTACCTTATGTGCTTATGAAGTTGCCACACGGCAATAGGGCTTTATCTGGCTTATAAATCAGACCAAACATAAATAGTATTTTTTGTTATACTTCTCTTTATGAAACTTAAAAATTTTTATTCTTTTGTAATTTCAAGTTTAGTTCTAGTACTCATGCTTGGTGCTTTTGCATATGCTTCTGTACGCATTGACAGACCGTTCGATAGATCTGCAACACCTCAGTATGCAGTGCTTTTCTGGCCTGGTACATCCACTAATGAGGCTATTAGAATAATTGTTAAAGCCGGAGGTCGACCTGTCAGAACTGGAGGTTATGATTTTCTTTTTATTGCAGCATCCACTCACAATAATTTTCAAGTTAGAGTGGAAAATTTAGGTGCATTTCTTGTTTTTTCACCTATTATAAAAGGAGGGTGTATCATAGAAAATAGAACACCATTTAAAAAGATTTAGGGAGAATTCCTATGTCATCTATTCAAAACGAACAGATCAGACTTTATCAAAAATATATCTCTATTTATATCGCAGTGCACTTGCTTATATATCTTGTTGCTTCTATTGTTTTTGCATTACCCTTGGTCATGCCTATGGTTCTTCAGGGTATGCTCACTGCGGTTTCTGCGCTTGGATATTATCTTTATAGAAAGGATAAGGCACTAAGTTACGATCTGAGCTGCCTTTCATTGGCTTTAACGCCTGCTGTGCTTGTCTATATGTTATCCGGACAGCCATGGCAAATTGATGCGCACATGTATTTTTTTGCGATATTAGCTATGACGATTGCCTTTAAATCGATAAGGGCTACTTTATTTGCAACCGTTGCGATTGCCTTGCATCATTTGATACTAAATTTTACGCTGCCTAATGCAGTTTTTCCTGAAGGTGCAGATTTTTTCCGTGTTGTATTTCATGCAGTTATTGTCATTTTGGAAACTGCTGTGATTGTTTACACAATTTACGGCTTTAATGCGAATGACAGCAAAATTATTGAGCAAAGTAATGCTGTTCAGAAAGCTTTGGATGAGGCAAATGATGCCAAGCATAAACAAGAGGAGGCTGAAGCAAAATCAAAAGTCGAAAAACAAGCGGCTATGCAGGCACTATCTCAGGAATTTGACCAAAAGATAGGGAGGTTGATTGTCTCTATCTCATCAGCAATTGATCAACTAAAATCTAATGCCGAGACAATGAGAATAACGGCCGATGCGTCAAGTCAAAACAGCCAGAATGTCTCATCATTTTCGAAATCAGCTTCTCAGAATGTTGAAACAGTTTCATCCGCAATGGAAGAAATGTCGGCCTCAGCTATGGAAATTACAACACAGATTAATAGTGTTAAGGCTCAATCAAATGATATGGCAAAAAACGCCAATAATGCGAATCAAACTGTTAGTAACTTAAATCAGTTAGCTAGAAATATAGGAATTGTTGTTACTGCTATACGCGATATTGCTGAACAGACTAATTTGCTGGCTTTGAATGCAACAATTGAGGCAGCCAGAGCTGGTGAAGCTGGTAAAGGATTTGCTGTTGTTGCCGAAGAAGTTAAAAAACTTGCGAGTGAGACCGCAAGTAAAACAGATGAGATAGAAACAAGAATTTCTGAGATACAAGGCGCCACTAAAGATTCTGTGGATGCTATGGGCAAGATTATCTTGAATATTTCAGACATAGATACTTCTGTTGTAAATGTATCAGCAACTATACAAGAGCAAAATAATGTAACTAACGAGATTGTACGCAGCATCACAGAAGCCGCAGAAAGTGTGCGAGAAGTTTCACAAGTTATTATTAAAGTACTGGAAAGTTCGGAAGAAACTGTTCAATCATCAGATAATGTTCTTAATGCATCTAATAAAGTTTCAAATCTATCAGAAGACTTGAAGAACTCGGTGTCAGAATTTCTTCTAGTTTTTGAATCAGGTGAGAAGGGTGTATAGGTGTATAATTGCTTAAGTATCTTTTAAATCAGGTTAGCTGCTAAAAGAAAGAGAAGAGGGGAGGATAATATTGATCTACCCTCATTTTAAAATGACAGATCGTGATCAAATGAAGCCTGAGCTTCTTCGATAGCTTTTTCTCTTTGATATTGATCTAAAATTTGATCTGCTAATGGTAACATTTTAATATCAAGTAGCCCCGTATTGTCTATCTCTACAAATATAGATTGCATAGAAGAAACAGGGTTTTCATAAAAACTTTGAGAGGTTTCGCCGATTACTAATGAAGGACTACTACCTATATCTTCATGAATTTGGTAATATTCAGTAAGATCCTCGGCATTAGATAAAGTAGACTTTAACCTGCCACCTCTTAGCATATCCCGCCCAAGGTTCTGGAATGCTTGCCTTACATCTTCATGCGAGACATTTTTTAACTCACCTGAAGAAATCTTATCAGGCATAGAAATCAAATCATGAATTGCATCAGATATAACACCGTTAACTGGTGTCGCAAAACAGGTAAACTGCTGGTATGCATCAGGTAAATCTGGAGCATCAAGCAAGCGAAGATTGCCAAGTATTTGCTCAGGATATAACTCTAATAATAATAAATTTCCTGTTAATTCTTTAGCTGCCTGAGAAGGGGCTCCACTATCCATTATAGCTTGAATTGCTTCCATAGGATGTGGCCTTAGTTGCTTTGTAAAATGATTTTTTGAAAGGCTACGAGACACAAACTCGCCCAATTCATGAGTGGCTATAGCAGAAATATAACCCACACCACCTTCAAGGTTAGAAAGCGCTCCGTAACCCTTTAGCAAAACATTATCAGAAAAGAGCAAATCACTTTGCTTTCTGGTTCTTTCAATCTGTTCTGCACATAATGCACCACCTTTATCTGGAGAGAAAAATCCGGTTACTATATTATAAATTTGTTCTGCAGAATCTGCTGTAGGCTGGGATTCCAAAAACTTTATTGCCTCAAAAGCTTCTTCAGCAGATAAAATCTTCTTTCCATCAATTTTAATTATTTCATCTGGCATCGTAATTTTACTTTTTATTATAGTACTTTATACCGTTCATATTTGTTTAAGTAGAAAGAAATTTACTTATAAGCCAGTATATCGAGAATATGTCCCTTGTTACAAATATTTTATTTTATGTGATAATATATATTATGGTAATTTATGCTGTTTT
>DCKO01000104.1:0-1023 GCA_002320665.1 Micavibrio sp. UBA1672 | reverse complement strand
TGGTAATTTATGCTGTTTTATTGTCAAGAACACCAGACAATTGATTGTTTTTAATCGCAAAACCTCAAATTTGACTTTTTCAAACCTTATACTGTAAAACAGTCGCGAATTTCTATCTGGGGTTTAGTGTTGTGTATTTAAATTTTAATGATGTTCCTACGGCTGAAATTGACCAAGCTATAGCTTGGCTTAATCAGGTAAAAAAAGATTGCGATCATAAAATTATTAGCCTTGTGCAAATAAAAAACGAGCGCGAGCGCTCGAAACGCTGGCGTGATGATCTTAATAAAATCGCCCTTGAGTTTTGCGACCTCGATGCTTTGCATCTGGATAAAGAGACACGGCAAAAAATTATAAAACAGCGCTTGGGTTGTGATGATAACCGAGCATATCAGTTAGCTGAAATTGTCACAAGCTGGGCCAATACCCAGCGCCGAAAACAGCGCGACAATATTATATACCTTCAATTTAAAACCGGCTTAAAGCCTGATAAAATCGCCCAAAAGCACAAGATTTCTCGGCAGCAAGTTTATAATATTGTCAAGAAACAAGATCCCAAAATGATAAAATAAAGCGGGAACGGATCCCGCTTTATCTTGAGGAAGAAAATCGAAAATATGCTTAGTTTTTGCCTTTTTCGCTCATAAAGACGGCTGCAAGGCCGCCTATCACCAATGACAAGGCTGCTCCCCAATCCTGCGCCGCTAATGGCTGCGCAGCCTGCACAAGCGTTTCTGTCACCGCCTGCGTGTGCTGCGGGTCTGCTTTGGTAAGGACCATAGCTCCGTTCGCCAATAATGATAGCCCAATATAGGTAGTAGGTTCGCTAAAGCGTTTTTGAAACCAGTTCATGTTTTTTGCTCCTCTAGTTTGGTTATGCGCACATCGTGGCGTTTAAGAACCTTCTTAATCCACCAGACGTCTGTTTTTATCGCCGCTATTGTGGCTGCGGATGATATTGCACCCGTCACACCTGCCACGAATAACGCCTCTAAAACTGTCATTAGATCACCTTCAACATTT
>DCKO01000023.1:30000-32322 GCA_002320665.1 Micavibrio sp. UBA1672 | reverse complement strand
CCCAAAAGGCCACCCTGCCCCTCGTGAAAAACATCGGGCACGCCGTTAATTCTGGTTTTTTGCTGACCGTCAGAAGAGATGCGCCATAATTGGCCGCGCCGCTCACTGACCAGAAATTCACCATTGGACAAGAACTCCAGCGACCACGGATGGTTTAAATCTTTTACAAGTGTCACAAGATGAAAATTGGCTTGCTCGGATGAAATGGTCTGTGCATCCTTAGCCTCGGAACATCCCGATAGCAGCAAAGCCCCCAGACAAATACTTGTGAAATAATGTTTAAACCTCATATCTGCCTACTCTTTTGTTTAGAGTTTAACGTCCAGCTTTTTCACCACATCAAGAGCTTCTTCCTTTGCCTGCTCGACGTTTTCTGCACGCGCGAGGGCCACGCCCATTCTACGCTTGCCCGAAACGGCAGGCTTACCAAATAACCTTAGATCCGTATTGGGCTTAGCCAAAGCTTCGCCCAGATTGCCAAAACTGACTTGCTCTGATGAGCCAGAGACTAGCACTACCGCCGAAGCTGACGGGCCATAGAAATGGATATCGGGTATGGGTAGACCTAAAAAGGCACGGGCATGCAAGGCAAATTCCGATAAATCCTGAGAGATCATTGTGACCATGCCTGTATCATGCGGACGTGGGGAAACTTCGCTGAAATAAACGTCATCGCCCTTGATAAATAGCTCCACACCGAAAATGCCATAGCCACCCAGCGCGCCAGTAATCTTTTCTGCCATCTCGCGGGATTTCGTAAGCGCGACATCCGACATGGCTTGAGGTTGCCAAGATTCCTGATAATCGCCATCTTCCTGACGGTGACCAATAGGCAGACAGAAGCTTGTGCCGCCCTTATGCCTTACTGTTAGAAGTGTGATCTCGTAATCAAAATCAACAAATCCCTCGACGATCACACGACCAGCGCCAGCGCGTCCGCCTTCTTGTGCATAGTTCCATGATTTTTCCAGAGCATCTTTTGATTTTACAACACTTTGCCCCTTGCCCGAGGAACTCATAATCGGCTTGACCACGCATGGGCAACCAATCTCTTCCACGGCTTTGACAAATTCATCATAGCTATCGCAGAATTCATATTTAGATGTCGGTAAAGATAATTCCTCGGCAGCCAGACGGCGTATGCCTTCACGGTTCATTGTCAGTTTTGCCGCGCGCGCCGTAGGCACAACCGTGAAGCCCTCGCCTTCCAGCTCAACCAGCGTATCTGTGGCAATAGCCTCGACCTCGGGGACAATGTAATCCGGCCTTTCCTTTTCGATGACCTCACGCAAAGCCTTGGCATCGAGCATAGAAAGCACATAAGCACGGTCGGCGACTTGCATGGCGGGTGCATTTTCATACGCATCCAGTGCAATAACTTCAACGCCCAGACGTTTAAGCTCAATCACGACTTCCTTGCCAAGCTCCCCCGAGCCGCAAAGCATAACTTTGGTTGCTGTGTTTGAAAATGGTGTGCCTATACTCGTCATATTTTCCTCGTTTTTGATCAGACCTGATGTGATTGATTATTTATAATCAATAGCGGCCCACTATGCCATGCTGCAAGTGCTATGTATTTGATTTCTACCTAAAAAATATCTTAGTTTTTTCTTTCTAAGAGCTTTCTATTAAATTGAGTTTAAATTTCTCAATCAGCGAATTTACCGCGGGCGCACTTATTCTTGGCGATTCAGGCAATAAATAGACATCTATATTATCACCATTATTGTACTTTTTAGATTTTATCCCGTTTGTTATACGAGTTGTTTTTTGAGAATAGTTGTTTGAGTTAAAATTATAACTGTACCGCATAGACCATGCATTATTAGAAACTCCGTAACGATAGAATTTTTCAACTCTGCCTTTTACTAAAGTCCCAAGAGAAAATACTTTTGGGAAACTGGTAAGCATATGATTAATTTCTATGTAAATTAAAATTATTAACGAGGAAAAAAGAACTAATAAAATTACTTTGCTATGTAATTCTTCTACAAATAAAAGCGATATCAAAATCAGAGCCGTGAAGAATGTAAGCAATGAAAAGAACCTTGTAAGAATATACCTATTCATCCTACAAACGGCTTCTTTATTTAGATTATCTTTTGACCGAAGCTCTATTAATAAGCCTTTCAACTCCTTCGGATAAAATAACTCTGCAATCATTTCTTACCTCTGTGTTGTATTATGGCATAAACACCAAAGATAAAATACAGGGCTTCCCCTCTATGCCTAGCAGGAATAAGAAAATCTTTTTGATTATCGGGAAAGATGGCTGGGGTACCTGGATTCGAACCAGGGATGGCGATACCAAAAACCGCTGCC
>DCKO01000023.1:13842-29674 GCA_002320665.1 Micavibrio sp. UBA1672 | reverse complement strand
ACCGCTGCCTTACCGCTTGGCTATACCCCATTACCGATAGGTAGAGGGGAAAATACACAAGGCTTTGCGAAAACGCAAGTGCCAAAAACCATGTTTTTTACTTTACACGAATATTTGCCTGTATCCACGAAAGTATACTGATATGATTTATATTAACGCCTATTGTGTTTTGCTCGAAAATTCTATTGCATTGTTTCAATAAGCAAAAACTCTGCGCTATATAATAAGATACCCCCCTTTTCGGCATCTGACCAGTAGCTGCCTGTCAATTCAATCCTGCTCAGAAAAGCTTAATTATAAATCTTCTAACATCCAGAAAACCTAAATAAGAATGAAAATTATTCTTATTTTCTGTTTGACTCTCCAATTTCCCTGACCTAAGAAAGTACAACACACAAATGAGAATAATTCTTATTAACAAAACACTGATTTTGAAGGAAGTACACTATTAAAAAAGCACTTTTACTATCGGCCTGTTCCGTGGCTATGATGGTATCTAGCTCCCCTGCTCTTGCGAATGGCGGTGATCTGCCAAGCCGCGAGGAAATGTGGAAAATGATCCAGATGCAGCAAAAACAAATCGAAGCCTTGCAAGGCCAAATCAAGTCTCAGGATCAAAAAATTGTAGCTACCGAGACAAAGGTAGAAGAAACCGCCAAAGCCGTTCAGGATACACAAGAAACTGTTGCCAGCATTGAGCCTGCTTCTGGTGAACATGGGCATGGTGTTCAGCACGGCTGGTGGGAAAAAACCAGCATAGGCGGCTATGGAGAGCTACATTATAATGCGGGTGCAAAAGACGAACTTGACCTGCACCGCTTTGTTCTTAATGTTAACCATGACTTTACAGATGATATACGCTTTCACTCTGAAATCGAGATCGAGCATGCTCTTGCCGGTGACGGCGAGCCGGGTGAAGTCGAGATCGAGCAAGCTTATGTCGAATTTGATCTGACCGAGGATGATGCGCATCGCGCTAAAGCTGGTGTATTCCTTGTGCCTGTGGGTATTTTGAATGAGACACATGAACCTCCTACATTCTTTGGCGTAGAAAGAAACCCCATTGAAAGCAACATTGTTCCCGCAACGTGGTGGGAAGGTGGTGCCGCCATTAGTGGTATTATAGGGGAAAGCGGCTTTAGCTATGATGCCGCTGTACACACAGGCCTGCAAACTCCGACATCCGGCAGCAACGCCTATAAAATCCGCAATGGCCGCCAGAAGGTTGCCAATGCCGAAGCCACTGATCCAGCCTTCACAGGGCGCATCAAGTGGACAGGCTATCCTGGTGTAGAGCTTGGCTTGACCGGACAATATCAACAGGACGTTTCACAAAATTCAGGCGATGACGAGAATGTTGATGCAACATTAATCGAGGCTCATGCTGACTTACGTCATGGTGGATGGGGCTTGCGCGCTCTTTATGCACGTTGGGATTTAGATGGTGATGCTCCGGAAGCAATTGGACGTGACGAGCAATATGGCTGGTATATCGAGCCATCTTACCGCTTTGACGTGCCATTTGGCTATGATGGTGAATCCCAAGTCGGTGTATTTGCCCGTTATAATGAGTGGGACAACAATGCCGGGATCAGCAATTCAACCACCGAGTTCGACCAGTTTGATATCGGTCTGAATTATTGGCCTACGGAGAATGTTGTGCTAAAAGCCGATATGGCATTTATTGACGGCCCGTCTGATTCCGATGATGACGATATTCTTAATCTAGGTGTTGGCTGGCAATTTTAAGAAGGAGAATAAGTGCGCTCACACTTATTTATAATTTGTATGATACTTTTATCAGCTGCCCCTCTGAACGTGTGGGCAGCTGAAGACGTTTATCAGAGTCCTTCGGAGTTTATCTCCCAGAGCTATGACGGGGTCACACCCACTTCACAGACTTTACAGGTCACGACAGAGCTTCAGACTAAAATTGCAAAAATTATGGGTTCGAAATACAAGCTCACAAATGTTGAGTACTGGCCTTTAAACGGCAAAACCCTCTGGATATTGGAAGCCATTGGCAAATACGAACCCATTACAGCCGGTTTTCTAGTTGGTAAAGATGCTACTTTGGAGCGTGTAAAAGTCCTGATCTACCGCGAAAGTCATGGTTGGGAAGTAAAGCGAAAATTCTTTACCCGCCAATTCAAAGGCGCTGGGCTAAAGAAAGAAAAGAAGCTCGATAAAACCATTAACGGCATTTCTGGCGCTACTCTTTCGGTGAATGCCTTAAAAGAAATGAGCGCCCTTGCTCTTTTACTTCATAAGGAAGTAAGATCTGCGCCATGAAATTAAGACCTAAAATCCCTACAATCAAAATCAAGCGCACCTTAATGTTCAAGCTACATTGGCGCGTTGGTCTGATCGCGGCGTTTTTTATTATCTGGCTAAGCATTACAGGTGTATTACTTAATCACAGCCGAAGCCTTGGCTTTCATGAGTATTACTCGGAAAACTCATTCATCCTAAGCGCTTACAATATGAATGTGCCCGAAGGCTATATTGAAAATATCGAGAAAAAAGATGGTCAAGTCCTTGTTACGACACAAGATGAAACCCTAACCTTATCCGAAGGGGATAATGTCGAGCAAGAAGTTGCCCGCTCCTATCGTGGTGAGGGGGTCAATATAGAGAAAATCATTCTGGATCTGCATACCGGAAAGATTTTTGGCCTTTCCGGTACCGTAATTTCGGATTTAGCCGCACTAGCACTTCTCTTCCTGACCTTTAGCGGTCTTTATAATCTCTGGAGGCGCAAAAAAGGATGACTAAACCAATTTCAAGGCGGCGATTTATTTCGATCTGCGGCATGGCGGGGTTATATTCTGCCTTGCCCCTAAGCCAAGCTCTGGCGTTTAAAGAAACACCTTTGCATCACTGGAGCGGGATATTAATGGGCGCTGAGGTTAGCCTGTCTATTGCCCACCCATCGAAAGCCAAGGCTGATGAGATTTTTAGAACTTGCGTTACAGAAATTCAAAGACTGGAGAATATCTTAACGCTTTATGATAGTCACTCCGAAGTATCCAGATTGAATAAAAACGGCGTTCTTGAATCCCCCTCACGGGATTTTATTGATCTTTTGAATCAGGCAAAATATTGCTATGAGCTTACTGACGGCGCTTTTGATATCACTGCGCATCAATCAGGCTCTTACGGATTTCAGTATCTTGATTATTCAGATAAGAAGATCGCTTTTGCAAAAGAGCATATGAAAGTCACTCTAAACGGGATTGCACAAGGCTATATTACGGACTGCATTACCTTACTTTTAAAAGATTTGGGCTTGAGAAATGTTCTGGTTGAACTCGGTGAAAAACGCAGCCTAGGCCGTCATCCATCCGATCAGCCATGGCGCATTGCCCTACCCGATCACGATCAAATTGCTGAGCTTGATGATTTGGCACTGGCAACTTCATCTTCGATCAGCCCCGATACGGGGAAGCCCCATATTATTGACCCAATTAAACAAAGATATATAGAAGAAAAACGTACCATCTCTGTAGTTGCAAAAACAGCTACACTTGCTGACTCTTTATCAACTGGATTTATAACGATGCCTAAGGCACAAATTGACCGCATTGCAAGCAGTTCAAATGAAATACAAGGCGTTTATTTGAATAAAAACCCTATGATTTAAAATTTTCAAATCATAAGAGGAACTGCTCTTACAAAAAGCTTATCTATGTGTTGACTTATGTCGTATTTTATACTGCAAAAGTTATCTACACGCGGCAAAAGTTTACAACATAATCTATCTCTCTTTTGATAAAAAAGTCATCGCTTGACGACCAGGCAAGAAGAAGTACTCGCCGCCACGTGTTGTTATAAAATTCTGAATACCAGTTATACAACGCGTTCCATCGCGCATGGGAATAGAATATTTTCCGTTTTTAGCAACATTAAACAAAGGGTCAATTTCTTCATCTAGCCCGTGGAAACTGGCATTATTCGTCCAAGTTTGCTGTATAAATTCAAATTGGCGCTCAATATCTCCATTCAGACAGATAAATAAGAGTCCTTTCTTTTTATCCTCTTCGTAGATACGACCAGCTCTTAGAATC
Source organism: Micavibrio sp. UBA1672 (assembly GCA_002320665.1). Taxonomy (GTDB): domain Bacteria; phylum Pseudomonadota; class Alphaproteobacteria; order Micavibrionales; family Micavibrionaceae; genus UBA1672. Next base: position 25,607 of record DCKO01000023.1, on the reverse strand, counting down.
CGGTGACGATTGGTAATTGCAATCTGACTTTCGGATTTTGGCGCCTGACTTTCACGCGGATTAGAACGGCGAATATGCGCCCCAAATGGACATCGCATACCCTGCGCATCCTCCTTACCAAATAGAAAATCATTATCGGGTTGTGCATGCTGATAACGCTCGGTTCTCGGCACATAAGGGTTACGGACCAGAGAAGACCCGTCCATCCAGCGCCCTATCATTTTGGCCCCAATCCATTCTGCACTAACTTTGATACCCGCGGTCCCCTTACCTATCTGTTTTGCTGCCTTTTCTAAAAAGGCCCAAAACCCATCGACATCCTGCTCTAATTGACGGATAACCATAAAACTGCCATCGCGCCCTAAATCACGAGATGCTGTTACTAAGGATTTTGAGAAGTCGGGTCTCTGATTTTCTTGAGCGTCAGGTACGGCATAAAGATCATTATGCGGGTCAAGAATAGCTGGAATTGTAGGCGTTTGCGGGTATGTCCCAAGTCCATCTGGATAACCCATAATAAACTCTCCCGGTTCCAAAATATGTAGATCATTAGTTCCAGGCTTGTGGCGACCGATTCCTCTAATAACTGGCTGTGATACACCATCAACAAAACCAAAAGGCTCTTTAATGGGTGTTCCTTTAGGAGGCAAATCCTTTAGTGGCACGTTATAAACAACATTACCTTTGGCTTTCTTAATAGATTTAGTTTCTTCGTCTATCAGTTGATCTAGCGTTTCAGCATTTGGTGCATAAATTAACAGAGCTGCATCTACTGTCTTTTTGCCGCCCCACAACCATTTAGACGGAGCGCTATCTTTCAGGTCACCCAAGATACGTGATCGCTCTGCCATGCCAGTGACGAACGCATTTGGAAAACCTGCAAGTTCAGCTTCACTCAACCCCAGCTTTTTTAAAGCTGATGCAGAAAGTGGTAAGATCATCGCTGTTTCTTCACCAGTTGGACGCTCGTCGCCGAAGCGTATTTTTGGCATTGTATCAGCTAACCATTTCTGTGCCTTGCTTTTATCATCAGGCAAAGACAAAAGCATACATATTGAATGAGGAAGCGGACCGAAACCGCCAAAAAGAATTGCTTGAATATTATCAGATTGTAATTCAGTTCTAGGTAAAACCTCGGAACCAAAAATTGCCAGCCAATCTCGAGCTTCAGTCTCATTTGAAATTCCAGCTATCCCCTGTCGTATAGCTGCATTTTTACGGATACGTGCCGTTGTCAAATGTGGATAGGCAGAATACCAACACCATGTTGGATTTTGCTGTCTGCGTGCCCAACGTTTGAAACGATCGCCATCACTTGCCCCATCGAAAACCAAATTTGTTGCTTTTGGAAAACCCACTGTATTACTCCACACGCCGGTCAAACCAAAATTGGCTTTGGTAATAAAATCCTCCAAATAGCTTTCCCAACTGCCACCATAATTACTAAAAAAAAGCAAACGATTTGTCCCTGGCAGCATAAACCAGCGTGCAAAGTGAATAGTGCCAATTCCTCCTAGAAACCCAGGCCGATAAAGACGTATAGCCAAAACTGCAATCAACCAAAAAATCAAACGAATCATAAGCTGACGAATTTTGCCGCCCTTCATAAAAGAAACACCAGCCAGATGATTTTGATAGGCATGATCTTCCCTAGCTCTGATCTTTTCCATTTTCTTATGATTTGGGGGTATGTCGTCAGGAACATCGCTTTCTTCCAAGCGTCTTAGAGACACATACACATAGCCTATAAATGCTATTGCCAAACCTGCAAATATACCAAACCCAATTAGCAAAAACCGGATAAAGCCCATGAGAATGGCTCCCATGTTCATATCAGGAAAGGGCAAAACCATTATGCCAGACAGAAAAACAGCGATAAGTACTACTGGCCAAAGGAATGTACTTACGAAACTTGGCCATGCTCCAAGAGCCGTTGCAATCAACCCACCTTTCTTTTCACCATTCAAAAGTATAGCAGGCTCCGGTAAAAAGGCCCAATCATACTGTCGGTCTTTACTTAATCCCTCACGCACACGATCCAGAATATCCAGCGCAGAGCCACTACGATCAGTTTTATGATAGAGCGCTGTCACCTTCTCACCCAGATCAGCCTCTTTGTTGATACGCTCTACACTCATCCCAGGTGTACCCGTATGCCCCAGCCCTGGGACATCCATATAACCCAGCCCTGTTTTCACGATAGATTTTTTCCAGAATGACGCCAAAGACCCTTCTTTATACCCTTTTGTTAACTCAAAAACCGGTTTGAAATGCACCCCTGCTTTTTCAGCCAAGACTTCGAGCAAACTTTCTACATCACCGTCGGCAGACAGTTCGAAAACAAGATAAGGCGTAAAATCTTCATCACTAGGTACGACTGTCATGCTAAAGAAATGTATACGGTTAATGTCTTCAATAATATCAGCTACATCCTTTTTAAGAGGGTTTCCGAGAGCATCCAATGTTTCTTGGACTCTTCCTTCGTTTTCTCTAGGAAGCTCTACCACTATATTGATGAAAGAATGCGTCATAATCACATAGCCTTTTCTTAAATTTTTTTAGGATTGAAGTTTTAGAGTTAGCTCATCAGGGAATGGCCCATCATGCTTCATCGTACCTTTGATCACCGGATCACGTCGTAATAATTCAGCTACTAATACTGGTATTTGCACGCCATTAATTGCTCGTCCCGCACAAGGATGAAGCCCTCCGCCAAAATGCAGATAATTTTCTAGTGGCCTGTCAGGAAGAACCTTGGATGGATCCGGAAATGCTGCAGGGTCATGCATTGCAGCCAATGTAAAACATACTACAGTTGTCCCTTCTTTTATCTCTTTTTTACCAAGCTTACAATCACGTGCAGCTTGACGCAGGATAAGTGGGTTATGAGGCCAGAAACGTAAAGCATCATAGCACCATCCGCGCATTTTTTCTGGATTATCAATATCTTTGATTATTTGATCTCTTAGCTTTGGGCGTTTTAGTAAAACATCCATAATTTGGGCCACACATGTAGCTATGGTATCAATAGCTCCCACAAACATACCTGAAACATTGCGGCGGATTAAATCCTCATCAATACCTAATGAAACCATTCGGGCAATCATGTTTTCCTTTGCCTGACTACCTTTCTTGGTTTTTTGGGCCTTAATATTATCGACCACCCACTGCCTAAGCTCTTGTGAACACTCAACAGCTTTATCCTGTATCTTTTTATCACCGCCTAAATTCAGAAATAATTCATGGAACATTGCCCTTGCCACACGCATTTGATCTTCTTCACTTGGCCCGTCCACCCCCATCAGCGCCGAAGCCGAGCGCGATGCAACGCGTCGTGCATAACCATTTACTACATCAATAGTTTGACCTTTCGGCACATCTTCCAGAAATGCCTTGGCATGTTCCAAGGCCAAACTCTTTATATGTGGAATATCATCTGGGCTAAGGCTTCCATAAAGAACCTCGCGCTCATATAAATGTGTATTTGATCTATCAAGTCCTAAAACGAAGGGGCCATTTACGCGCTCTATTCTCTCTTTATTGACAGGTTCAATTATAAAATCAAGATCACGTGATAGGATTTCTTTAACATCTGCCCACTGTGAAAAAGCAGCAGTATTACCCCAGCTTAAACGAGGCACAATCTTTAGTGCTGCCTTTGCAGCACATAATTGAAAAGTTGGATTACTTACTAGATTTTTTATTGCTTCGCTCATATCTGTAACAACCATCAAAAAAACGTTCATCTACAGACTTTCGTATAATTCAAAACTTTTCAATGATAGATAGAGGGTAATTTAAGTTTATTAACGAAAGATATTTTTCTAAGTTAATTTCTTATCTGATCAATTATAATTGCCGTGAGTATAACTAATATAATTTATATACTCAGCTTTGCGGCTCAAAATAATATCCTAAAAAAGCTTCGCCATCATGTATTTTCATAGAAATAATGGTTTTAGGGCTGCGGGTTGTTCTCACTTGCCCGGGCGCACCTTGCCTTTATGCGTTCTTGCAATTCTTCACCTGTAACATTCAATATAAATTCAATTTGATTACACACAGCATCTATAACAGTCTGCGCTTGCGGATCAAATAGATCCTTATATTTTCTGGCAGTTTCCCAAGCCACTATCGAGGCATCCAATGCCTGCATATAGAGATACTTGCCCGTAAGTGGATCATTATTATCAATTTTAGCGAGTGTCTCATGAATAATTTTGGCATGGCTATTAAAGTACGTATAAGCATAGTTATCAGCATACGCTACCTCTGCCGGATTGGGCCAACACTTAAGCGCATATTGATCCAGTATTCCATTCACTCCACTAATAGCATCAGCCGCATAGCGTCCAGCGCCAATATACTGAACATTCTTCAGTGTCCTACTCTCGAATACCGGAAGTATACTGCTATTTTTATTTACCATTAAAACAATGCCTTTAATGAAACAGAAAAATCTTTGCCCTCATTTTTTATATAGTGGAACTAAAGAAAATATCTTGAAAATGCAACAATAGATCAACTCATATTGTCTTATTCTTAATTGATATGACTATAATAAAGTATGTGAATAATATGTGGTTCTGAAAATGCAGAGACCAATTTACCCATAACTTACAGACGATATTGTATTGTTCAACGAATTGGTTGCGTGTCCCTGTACCCGACACCAACAGAACGTAAATTAAAGCCAGAAAAAACCTTGCTCGATATTTATCAACAATGATACAATAGTATCGTTAAATATAATTCATGCAACAATATAAGATATCATGATATCACTTATAACGCCATCAAAAGCACAAAAAAAGCTTGCAGAACAAACGCGAGCGCGGCGCTTACAAATGGAATTAACCCAAGCTGGCCTTGCTGAACGCTCAGGCGTGGCATTACCAACACTGCGTAAGTTTGAACGCACAGGCATAATATCTCTGGAATCCTTCCTCAAACTCCACATGGTGTTAGGCGGATTAGACGACATCCTCAAAGCAACCCAAATCAAAGAGGAAAACTTTTCATCAATTGATGACGTACTGGACGCAAATAACACACCGACGCGTCAAAGAGGAAAGCGAAAATGAAAAATTACCTATCCATCACAGAAATAAAAGTTGGTATTAATTTTGGCAAAGATATTCAGAGCGTTGGCAGGTTAGCCATGCGTGAACGCACGATCTATTTCGAATATGATAGCGCCTTCATAAAAAGCGGCTTAGAAATATCACCACTACATTTACCGCTTCAACCAGGTGTGCAAAGTTTTGATTACAACCTTTTCGAAGGGCTGCCAGGTGTATTTAACGATAGTCTGCCGGATGGTTGGGGACGCCTCTTATTTGATCGCTTCGTCAGATCACGAAGGGTGTTGCCCTCAGATATTACACCACTTGATCGTTTAGCACATATTGGCTCACACGCCCTTGGCACACTTGTCTTTGAACCTGATTACAGCATCGATAAAAAATCAGATGATATCAGCCTTGATAACCTTGCCTTACAAGCACAAGGCGTGCTGGACGGCACATCCAATGACGTATTGGCGGAGCTAATAGCTCTAAACGGGTCTTCGGCAGGAGCAAGGCCAAAAGCACTTATAGGTATAAATGATAAGCGAGATCATATCATTCATGGCACACATGATTTGCCCCAAGGTTATAAGCCATGGATCGTTAAATTTCCGAACAGCCAAGATGGCATTGACGCGGGCGCAATTGAATATGTTTACGCCCTCATGGCAAAAGAAGCTGGCATAGCCCTGCCGGATGTCCATCTTTTTCCAGCGCAGCACGGTGCAGGCTATTTCGCAATTAAGCGTTTTGATCGCGATGATGATAAACGCTACCACACGCATACGGCCTGTGGTTTATTGCACTCTGACTTCCGCACACCATCACTCGACTATGAAGATTTGACCGCATTAACAGGCATGCTCACCCGTGATATGCGTGAAATTGAAAAACTCTATCAACTCGCTGTATTTAATGTACTGGCACATAACCGTGACGATCATTCTAAGAATTTCAGCTATCTGATGGACGCTCAAGGCAACTGGACACTCTCACCTGCCTATGACCTGACCTTCTCATCCGGCCCATGTGGAGAACAAAGCACCATGGTCATGGGCGAAGGCCGCAATCCGGGCACAGATCATCTACTGAAACTGGCTGAAGAAGCAAAAATCAAGGAAGATCGAGCCACCAAGATTATCAAAACCACAAAAGACAGACTTGCAAAATGGCCAACGCTCGCCAAACAATATGGCGTAAGCAATACAAACATTAAACTGATACAAGACAAAATATCGCAGGCTCTCGTATAAAACTGTTTCATTGCTGCCTCCTCCTTTAGGAATAGGTTGCTCATGCAACCTTACCCTTTTGCAAAAACGGGGTGTGCAAACGGAAGAAAAACTCGACAAGATTGGTGCTGGCGCAAGTTACTGAGCCACGGCCTTGTCTATTTTTTATGAAGTGCGCCGAGGGGCAGCGCCCCTGAGAAATAGAAAACTACATCATCGTAAGTTTTGTTGTCTCTGACCAAACTTGATCAATTAAAGTTTTTAGCTCAGAGCCGCGCGATAATGTAGAACGCTCCCGGTTATGATATTTACTTGCTTCATCACGCGGAGCAGATAACCAGTTAAATGAACCGTTCATATAAAATGCATCATCATATGCCAGTGTTTTACAATGCGTCCCCTTAACCCCCATGATGTCGATTTCCTCTTTCTTGAACGCCTCTAATGCGCGCGCTGCAATCGCTTTGTCCTGATTATACGCAATATCATAAATCAAAAGGCATTCTACGCCTCGCTCAATAGCCTGCTTCAACAAAGACAGTATATTATCGCGTTCGATTGCATTGATAGATAAATATGCCGATTCAATCAGCAATCGTTTTTTTGATTGCGTCAAAGCCTCGTGCAATGCATTGCGGTGTCGCTCAAGTGTATCCACCACTTCAACGTTCGCTTTAAACTTTGTTTTCCGCAGACGGGTCGCAATTTCAATATCGTGAATTTCGTTGGCTTGGTCTGCAAATAAATATTTCCCGAGCAATCCTGATGGCCGGCTCATCGGTTGGCGAGAAAAAATACGCATATCCCCAAAAACAAGAAAGGATTTTTTTGCGCGCGATACGGCAACATTGAGCATATTGGGTTTCGTATCAAAGAAATATGATGTTGTATCGTCATTACCGCCATAAACAGGTGAGAAAATCATAAGCTCACGTTCCGCGCCTTGAAATGTGTGTACCGTTCCAATACGAATTTCACTGTCTACATCATAATGATTGAGAGCCGCCGCAATGCTGTCTTTTTGTGCAGAAAAAGGCGTTACAATACCGATGATATCACCTAAGCGTTTGCCATCTCCATATGCCGCCATAATGCGCTCAGAATTATCTGAAATCCATTTGGCAATTGTATACGCCTCAATATCATTGTAACGGCTTTTTCCATTTCTTTGCTTGGATTCACCTGGAATATGGGCGTATCCCATTGCAGGAAATTCAGGATCAGACTCTGACTCCGTTTTAGGAATAATACGCCCCTCATAAACCAACTCGTTACAATATGATATAATTTCAGGCAAGCATCGCCTATGCTCACTTAAAAACATACCTTTCGTTTTTTTATCCAATGACAAAGCGCTTACATTTTTTGCAAGTGCCATCATATTACCGGAATGACTTAAAACACCCCGATACTCCATATCGTTAAGATGTTTTGAGAGACCAAATTTACGAAGAAGATACCCGTCTTCATATTTGTTACAGCCGCCGAAAGGCTCAAGCTGATCCGTGTCCCCAACAATCACAGCCTTCTTCGCTAAACTTAGCGGGGCAATGCCTTCCTCCGGGGAAACCTGTCCCGCTTCATCCATAATCAACAAATCAATCGTATCAAATAAAGGGGGGTTAGGATTTTTATGGGATTCTTTAACACCCGGCACAAAATATCTGAGCATTTTAGGAGCAGTATAAGCCGTTGAAGCAAAACATGGTGTTAGTTTAGCCAATCTTCGCAAGAAGGATTCAACATGTTCTTTTGTATAACCATATAATTTTTTCGGCTCATTTTTGTTGAGTGTTTCAAACTCCTGTAACCACTCACCCTCCCAATAACGCGCCGCAAGTTGAAAAATCAATAGCCTCAGCGATGTATCAATATCTTCTTCGAACTTTTCAGGAGCGTTCAAAACAGAAGAAAGTTTTTTATCATCTGCGTAGAGATCACACAAAATCTCTGACCATGCTTTCTGAACTTCGCCATAATCGCTTTTCTTGGCTGCCCATTGATTGAGTTCTTCAGTAAGCAAACCTAACTGCTCTCCATGTTGCTGATAAATATCTTCAGCATTTTGAAGGTTTTCTTTCTTCTTATTTTCAAGAGCTGATAAATGTTCTCTGAGATCATCTTCTGATAATATGGTCGTGAAGCCCCAGTTATCATTAGCCAGTTTATGATTTGATAAAAATTCAATGACACGTGTAGAACGACGCTGGCGCGTATTTTTAGAAAATAAAGCACTCAACGCTTCCAAAATATTTTTATTGTGCGATAAACGCAAAGCATGATGCGCATGACCTTGATATTCAGACAATGCTTTTTTGTGCATCTTTACATCTGCATTAGCACCATCATTCTGCGCCTGCTTTTCATTAAGCTGGGCCTGTAATGTATCTACCTTTTTGTTTAAAAAAACAGCGATATCAGTGCGATCATATTCCGCATTAAAACCTGCTGTCTTGTGCTTTAAATCAATAATCTTATCAAGATAGTCCTTTGCCACAATCAATTCAGCATGCACCGCTTCAATTGCATCGGAAAGCGCTTCAATATTCTTATCTGCAAAGGCTTTACTCGTGCACGCTAAATAGTGCTGTTTCCGCTCTTCCAAATCATCAGGGTTTTCCAGATCGTCCAGCCACCCCTTCCATGCTTTACCAGTCTCATAGCTTCGCTGCATGCATTGAAAGTTCCGAGAAATTTCTTTGTTACCGGCTTGTCGATCAGAAGGAAGTAAAGTTCCAAATGATTGAACGCCATGTACCCAGCGGTCAAATATAATCGCCTTACTTTCATTTTGCGCAAACAGGTGATCTGCGAGCAAAGCATCAGCACCTGAAATACTATTTAAGGCGTTTTGAACAGCCTGATTATTTGTAGACGTGACCAAAGTAATCGGTGTTTCTCGTTTTTCTATCGCTGCATTCACCCATTCAGATGCAATCACGTTTCCAATGAGCGTTGTTTTTCCTGTTCCCGGCGGCCCGGTTACGGCTAAAATATCACCATCATTCATCCGCAAATCAGCATGAAGCGCTAGCCGTTGCGCATGATTTAACGGATAATGTCCCGTCACATGCCCTGCATGTAGCTTTGCAAACTCAGAGCGTGTCGATAAAATTTGACTTTCGATAGACGATAACGCTGCCTTGACTAATACAGGAACGGTATCGGAAGCATCTGCAATATCAGAATAGAGATCAATTAAAGCCCCACTCGCACCACCTGTTTGTAAGTCCAGAACATAATAAACATCCTCAGTCTTTACGCATGTTCCATTATGGTCGTTGGTAATAAATTCTATTTTCAAATGCTCGTCTAAAATCTTGGCAAGATAATCCTGTAACCCTTCTTGCGTAATATTTTCAGCAATAGCTCCAACATGCCCAAGAGCCTCTTCTATTTTTTGCTGATTGACACCAAACGAAAACACACTGTGGCGACATGGCTCAATACATTTGCTGTTAAAGACAGGGAAAGTGTCCGGTGTAATAATCAATTCACCGTTTTGTTCTAAACGTGCCCTGATCCAAAACGGAATAATTTCAGTGCCACGTTGTTGAAAATCAACATGCCGCATTACAATCGGCGCATACAAAACGGGCACAGACGATAATTGATCATCCTCTTCTTCAAATGCCTTTAATGCTTTTTTCTTGGGAAATTTTTGATCTTTATATGCCGTAAAAAATGTTCCTACGATTTCTTTAGAAACAGAAAGATGGTTTTCATCTGCACCAGCCTTGCCGAATACAGTATCTTTCTTGATCTCAAATTCAACAGCGTCAACAAGGCACTGCCTCCAATAAGTTACACATTCTTTAAGCTGACCAGTTAAATCATTCATATGCGTTAAATATCAAAAAAATGCGCTGTTTGATATGTGTATAGTAAAAAATATTACAACTGCAAGCAGTCAAATATTTTTATAATGAATATGTATTACGCTTAATAAGGACCCGCAGCGTAATCTTCTATATTAAGATCCGGCCTCATTATAGATATTGTCATAATAGTTAATAGTCTTGCTTTTTGTTTTTCAATGCATCAACAATAGTTTTCTGGAAGTTATGGCTTCTTTTTTCTTCCATTCCCTTATCTTCAATGTTGTCTAGCGGCAAGAAGCCAGGATGATAGAATTGTGGATTATCCAATGCAGATAATAATAAGGGGAGTATTGAAGCATTTTTAAAATAACACTGCTACTGTCCGAAAATTCATTTCTCCATCGACACTGACAGTATCGTCACCCAAATTTAGGTCAACAGATTTAGCTGTTTTGAATTCTTCTTGTCTGTTGAAGTCTTCCATTAAAATTTTCTCAGCTTTTTCAGATACTTTGGCAAGAGCGACACCGCTATAGCCACTACGTTTGAAAAAGAAAAAGACCTTTCACAAGAAACAATTCAAAATGCGTCCTCATTAAAGCGCAACGGCGTTGTGGTTAGGCATCATATTGAGGCAACCAAGTTAGAACATTATTTTAAGCCACAATCATTCGATACGATTATCTTTCAATTTCCGAATGTGGGCAGTAGAGATGCAAAATATGCCCATAACCCCAATCATGTGCTTATCCGCAATTTCTTACGAAGCGCAAAGCCATTTTTGAAGAAACATGCTCAAATTTTTATTACTGCTGTTGATAGTCCTCATTATCATGGAGCATTCCAATTTGACGAAGCCGCCAAGTTTGCCAGATGCAAAGTACCACAAAGCTATTCTTTTGACCCATCCTTGTTTTCGGGATATTCTCATACAAACACCAATGACGAAGATAGTGCGCTTGATAAGCATCATAAATTCGCAACATGGATATTCCGGCCAGAAACATGAATCTGCTATTTGAAATCGAAGATACTGAAATACCTGATATACAGGGGCTGTGCTATATCCCTGATTTCATCACAAAGCATGAAGAACAGGCACTACTAGATCACATAGATAGCCAGCCATGGCTTGGTGATTTAAAACGCCGCGTACAGCATTACGGCTATAAGTATGATTACAAAGCAAGAACCATTGCAAAAGAGAGCTATATCGGCGCTCTGCCGGAGTGGATAAATATTATTTCAAGCAAGCTTTGTGATGTCGGAATTTTTCAATCGAGACCGGATCAAGCTATTGTCAATGAATATATGCCCGGACAAGGTATTGCTCCTCATATTGATTGCACGCCATGTTTTGGAGACACAATCGCCTCCTTAAGCCTCGGCTCGGCTGTGATGATGCAATTTATACACCCCGAGACCAAAGAAAAGCACGAACTATATTTGAAAGAACGTAGCCTTATTGCTCTGTCCGGCGAAGCCCGATATGATTGGCAGCACGCTATCCCCGCACGCAAATCTGATGTTGTGAATGGCTTTAAAATTGATCGAGGGCGCAGAGTATCCCTGACGTTTCGTACGGTAAATTTGATTTAAATTGATTGCGGGAGTAGGATTTGAACCTACGACCTTCAGGTTAT
>DCKO01000023.1:0-13533 GCA_002320665.1 Micavibrio sp. UBA1672 | reverse complement strand
AACCTACGACCTTCAGGTTATGAGGCCCTACTGCTTGTTATGATGTAACCCCTTCTTCCACTATTTGAGCAGGTTACATAATGAATAACACTTAAATATATTGCATGATCTTTGATCAAATTGTAGATAGTTCAATCCAAAATTACTGCAAATATTTATTGCCAGATTTTTTTCATTCTGTTACCTTAAGCCAACTTTTTAGGAGACTAACCAATGAGAAATATACATACACATAACTAACAGCCGTTCGGCAGATTGTGTTCGAACGCCATAAAGATGAACGCGTTCGGTATATTTCATACCTTTCCAAAATTTAATGTCCGGTTGTTTAAAGCTTTTCTTGCAGGCGCTTTGCTGTTCGTTTGGCTTTCATTTGCTTTGAATTGTTCAAAGCGAAAACTCAATTGCTTTTGAAAATTGAAGAGAAAAACAATGGGCAATTTATTGAATACCTTGAAGCCTCTCATTCGCGTGATTGCTTCGGACAAAAACTGGATTGAGGGGAACGCGATCCAACAACTTGAAAAAACGGCAGAACTTGAGGGCATTAAAATGGCTGTGGGACTGCCTGACCTACATGCAGGAAAAGGATACCCTGTTGGTGCGGCATTCATGTCGCAAAATTGGATTTATCCTGCCTTGGTCGGAAATGATATTGGCTGCGGCATGGGGCTATGGCAGACGGATTTAAAACTATCCAAGATGAAACCCGAAAAATGGGCATCACGTCTTGATTTGGAGGATTCTTGGCATGGAGATGTCGGGGCATGGCTGGAACGTTATGGCTTGCCAGCATCCTTGTTTGAACGTTCGCTTGGTACAATAGGCGGCGGCAATCATTTTGCCGAGTTACAGCGTATTGAACGCATAGAAAATGCGAAAGTCTTTGATGATCTGGGATTAGATAAGAACAAACTGCATTTACTTGTGCACTCCGGCTCTCGTGGCCTAGGGGAAATGGCGCTACGTCACCATGTTGAGAATTTCGGCCATAACGGTTTGAAAGCCGACAGTGATGAAGCAAAAGACTATATCCGCAAACATAATCAGGCGATTTTATGGGCACAGGCAAACCGTGCGCTCATTGCGCACCGATTTACAGATGCTTTGCGCAGCGGATATGAAAAGGTCTTTGATCTGCCTCACAACACCGTTTTAACAAAAGAATTAGACGGACAGACATACTGGCTTCATCGTAAAGGTGCTTCTCCTTCTGATTGTGGTGCTTTGGTTATACCGGGCTCACGCGGTAGCTTTAGTTATTTGGTCAAGCCTATTGATAATCAAACGAACAATGCCTATTCGCTCGCACATGGCGCAGGTCGTAAATGGGTTCGCTCAGATGCTAAAGGACGTCTGGCTGGTAAGTACAAAGTCGATGATTTCCAAAAGACAGATTTGGGAAGTTATGTCATTTGTGAAGATAAAGACCTGATTTATGAGGAAGCTCCGCAAGCTTACAAGAATATCGATATTGTTATTCAAGACATGCAAGAAGCGAGCTTGATTGAGATCGTCGCTATTCTTCGTCCTGTTATCACTTACAAAAAACGGAGGAAGAAATGAGCAAGCATACTACAAACGAAATATGGATTCATGTAACTGCAGGACAAGGGCCAGATGAGTGTGCACTTGCTGTGTCAAAATTCATCCGTCATTTACAAAAGAAAGTGAAGGCGGCGGCTCTTGCGATAGATATTGCGGATAGTGTGGCAGGCGACAAAAAAGTAACTCTAACATCTGCTTTGATAAAAATATCAGGACATAATGCAGAACAATTCCTTATGCCTTATATGGGGACAATAAAATGGGTTTGTGAAAGCCCATATCGACCGCGTTACAAGCGCAAAAACTGGTTTATTGGTGTTGAGCGCATTGCCCCTGTTAAGAACACAGAAATCACAATACCCCCCGAAGATGTAACATGGAAAACTATGCGAGCATCCGGCCCCGGCGGACAGCATGTCAATACAACAGATAGCGCAGTTCAAGCAACGCATGCGCCTAGCGGATTACAGGTCATGGCAAGTGATGCGCGTTCACAGCATGCAAACAAAAAAATTGCCTTGGCTAAGCTGGAGATGATTTTGCGAACACGACAGGAGGAAAAAACCGCTCAGAGTAAAAAGAGCAATCGTGACCAGCATCATGCCCTTGAGCGTGGCAACGCCGTTAAAACCTTTACAGGAAAGGAGTTTATAGAGCGATGAAACGCAGAATGAAAAACTCCGACTTTCAAGGAAAAGCGATTACGCCATCTATGAAAAAGCATTTTAAGGCATTGGGTATAAAAACCGAACGGCAATATTTTGCGTGGTGTAATGCCAGAAACTTCAATGCCGACTTGAATAAAGATAAAGGTGCTCGAGACGTAGAATATAAACATTTTCTTGGTGAGCAAAAAGCTTTAAAGGATAACGCCCGCATTCATCACAATGCGGATGCGTTCCTTCATGATGTTTGTATGGGGAAAATTACCCCGAAAGCGGTCATTAGACCAGAATGGCAGAAAATTGCGACGATCATTTCGAAGACACCGGATGAAGTAACGTATAGAATCGGACTTTCAGACTTTCTGCTTTTGATGAACAAAAAAACGAAATGCATGTTCGAAAAAGCGGGGTTTGGAAATAAACAGTTTTTTTATGTTCGTGCTTTTATCAATATCTATAATTATTGTTGTTATTGGATACGTGATATTGAGGATTGGACGCCAAACACATATAACATGCATGGACAGTTCTGCGCCCTTATTAGCCATTTATTTGAAGATTATCCCGCGCCAGAATTCATGTATTCTGCATGGTTTCGTATGGATGATGTGGCTGAGAATTATCGTGATTGGTATTTAACGGTGGTTTCAGGCAAAAGTATTCGTGGTGCAGATTTTCCGATACCCTTTACGAAAAAACTAACCCACCACTTTATGAATGCACCAGCGTTTTGCTCTGTTGAGCAAGCGATTAAATGGGGCGAAATTCACGCCCTTGGCGGTGATGAAATTCTTGCGAATGCTGTTATTGCTTCACGCATTGGTGAAACAATGATCAACAGGAAATTTTGGGATAGCGTGTTTCAGTTTTTCATTGATAATCCGATGCTGGACCGTGCGCATGTAGGGCCAATTATAGACTTTATATACGCACAAAAATTTGAGGTGCGGGAATGCGTTACTGCACCCGGCATTGTGGAACATATCCAGCCACCACAACCAAATTTATCAATGAAAGGGCGGACACCAAACTCACTGTTGAAACAAGTGGAGCGTTGGCACGGCAACCTTGCAAAATCCGGCGATGCGCAAAAGTATTTCTTCAAAAAGTCTGGTATTCCTGAATTTAAACAAAAAACAGGTGAAGATAAACAAGATGCTTGGCGTATTCGCGAGCTTTTGTCTGGTGCTGAATTAATTAAGGAGGGGCGGGATATGCAACATTGTGTAGCTTCGTATGCCCGCAGATGCTCATTGGGGCATTGCTCAATTTGGGCAATGGAATATGTTTCAGCCAAAGGAGATGTTGAAAAATACCAGACAATTGAGATTACAAAAGATAAATATATCGTGCAAAGCCGCGGGAAAAGAAATCGTTATCCTACTGTTTCAGAATTCAATATAATTAAAAAATGGGCGCAAACAGTTGGGCTAACAATCGCGCCATATGTTGCAGGCCGATAGGAGGAAACAATAAGAAGACCAATTTTTGAAATTAGAAATTGCAAAAAGAAAAGTTTATGTCTACCTTATGCGCCATGATTACGAAACAACAACACTTGTCAGAGAATTTGAGCCGCACAATATATGCGGTATTTCCGGCTGGCTGATTGTTACAAGATCATAGAAACGTAATTTGAAGCCCGCTCTATACAAAGAAGCGGGTTTTTTGATTTTTAGGATAAGGCAAAATGCTTTTAACAATTACAACGACACATAAACCGGCAACAGATATGGGGTACTTACTGCATAAAAGCCCCGATAATCTGCACAGCAAAACTTTGAACTTCGGCACGGCCTATACATTCTACCCCGAAGCTACCGAAGATAAATGCACGGCTGCCCTGTTGCTGGATATTGACCCGGTCGGCTTGGTACGAAAAAACAAAGGTGCGGCGTTTCCACTAGAGCAATATGTGAATGACCGCCCTTATGTTGCCTCGTCCTTTATGAGTGTGGCGATTAACCGCGTATTCGGAACGCTGTTATCAGGCAAGAGTAAGCACCGCCAAGAATTGGTAGATACGGATTTGCCATTAGAGATCGTTATTTATTCCTTACCCTGCCGTGCGGATGAAGAGTTTTTGAAAGAGCTGTTCGAACCTTTGGGCTATGAAGTCGAGGTTGAGCCTTCCGTTCTTGATGAAAAGTTTCCTAACTGGGGGAACAGCCCTTACTTTACCCTGCGCTTGAAGAAAAGCTGTCCTTTGCGGGAATTGCTGGTGCATCTTTATGTGCTGATCCCTGTGCTGGATAATAAGAAGCACTATTTTATTGGCGATGATGAAGTTGAGAAGCTACTGCAATATGGCGAAGGCTGGCTGAAAGACCACCCGCAAAAAGAAGCTATTGCTCATCGTTATTTTAAGAACATGCGCTCCCTATCACGCGCCGCACTTGATCGTTTGAAAGAAGATGAAGTGGTCAATGATGAAGAAGAGCTTGATGAACAAGCGGCAGCTGATGCCAAGGAAGAGGCTCTGGAAGAGACCATCGCACAAGAGAAAAAAGTCGGACTGCACCGCCAGAGACATGATGCCGTGATCAAGGCCCTTAAAGATAATAACGTAAGCACCTTGCTGGATTTAGGATGCGGCGAAGGTAAGCTTCTTCGTCTCCTTAAAAAAGAACGAAGCTTTGCCAAGATTGCCGGATGCGATGTGTTTATACGCTCTCTGGAAGTCGCCAATGACCGTTTAAAGCCGGATAAGCAAAGACGTGGCGAACCAGAAATAGAGCTATTCCAATCCGCCCTGACCTATCGGGATAAGCGTTTTGGCGAATATGATGCTCTTACTTTGGTAGAGGTCATCGAGCATATTGACGAGCCGCGTCTTGGCGCTCTGGAACGCGCCATCTTTGATGCCGCCAAGCCCCGTGTTGTTATCGTGACCACGCCGAACGGGGAATATAACGAGCTGTTTGAAACCCTGCCCGCCGGACAATTCCGCCATAATGACCACCGCTTTGAATGGTCGCGCGCGGAGTTTAAAGCATGGGCAGATCGCATTGCCAAAAGCTATGGCTATGAGGTTCAAATAAGCCCCATCGGTGATGAAGATAAAAAACTCGGTGGCCCGTCACAAATGGCGGTTTTTGTGCAGCCGGAAGCAGAGGATAAGAACGATGGCTGATAAAACGCCCTCTACTCGATTATATTGTATTTTAGCAAGAAATGCTCCTGTGGGCATAATATTTAGACGCGGCCCATCAAAACGTGTTTGTTTAATAAAATGGGATTTAAAAAATGACACATTTGAAGTTGGACAATGGTTTAAAGGCCGTATCTATGAGCGCCGTTGTGACTTGTCACCAAACGGTAGTAAGTTGGTATATTTTGCAGCAAAATATAAAGAACCTATTTTTAGTTGGACCGCAGTCAGCAAGCCGCCTTACTTAACAGCCCTTATGCTATGGGAAAAAGGTGATGGCTGGGGAGGCGGAGGCCTATTTGAAAGCGAATATACATTATTGCTAAATCACAGACCTCCATCTGAAATGACTCTTGGGGATGATTTCAAAATGCCAAAAGATTTTAAGGTAAGGCCTTTTGGTGCTCGTTCAGGATGGGGAGAAGATGATCCAATCTGCGATACTCGACTGAAACGTGATGGTTGGCAGTACATCGAAGGTAAGCAAGCCAAAGAAGACTATGATGCTAAAATATGGATCGAGTTTAATCCCCCGATCACATACAGAAAACCGCTCTCATCTGGTCATGATAATGAATATTATCTCGAAATGAAAATAGCAGGGTTCAAAGAAAAAGGAGGGTCTTGGTATATAACAGAACATGATGTTGTTAATGCAAAAACCCAAGAAGCCTTAAATCTTGGGCGCACTGAATGGGCAGATTGGGATCATAATGGTGATCTTCTATATTCGCTAGAAGGCCAGCTATTCCGATTAAAACCTAGCAAACATAAAGCGTTTTGTTACGAACTTAAAAACGTTCAAGAAATTGCTGATTTTTCAGATATGGAATTTGAAGAAAAAATCGCACCTGACTGGGCCAAGAAATGGAAAGAAAAATGACCAGAACACTTAAAATACCGGAATTATCATTGGTGGTGCTGGTCGGGGCAAGTGGCTCCGGCAAGTCCTCTTTTGCGCGTAAGCATTTCAAGGATACGGAAGTCATATCCTCTGATTACTGCCGTGGCCTTGTCTCGGATGACGAGAATGACCAGACTTGTTCCGGCGATGCGTTTGACGTGTTGCATTACATTGCAGGAAAGCGTCTGGAGCGTGGTAAGCTAACCGTGATTGATGCTACCAGCGTACAACCACAAGACCGTGCACAGCTTGTAAAACTGGCGCGGGAGCATTATGTGCTACCTGTGGCTATTGTGCTGGATATGCCGTGGCAAGTTTGCCATGATCGGAATAAGGATCGTCCCGACCGTCAATTTGGTGATCATGTTGTAAGACGCCAAACCGGCAATCTGCGCCGCGGTTTTCGTACGCTACGCAAATCCGAAGGCTTTACCAATGTGTATATCCTTAAAGGGCCAGAAGAAGTCGATAAGGTAAAAATTGAACGTCAAACTCTATGGAATAATAAAAAGCATGAACATGGCCCGTTCGATATTATCGGCGATGTTCACGGCTGTTTTGACGAGCTTAAATCCTTGCTTAAAAAACTTGGTTATAGCGTTTCAAAAGCCAAAGGCCGCTATAGCGTAAAGCATCCTGACGGGCGCAAGATTATCTTTGTCGGCGATCTTGTTGACCGTGGCCCGAAAACGCCAGAAGTTATCCGCCTTGCTAAACACGCTATTGAGGATGACCAAGCCTTTTGTGTGGTCGGAAACCATGATGACAAGCTGAAACGTGCGCTTATGGGGCGTAAGGTCAAGGTTGCGCATGGCTTGCGGGAAAGTCTTGATCAACTGGAAATCGAAGGCGATGCCTTTAAGGAAGAGGCTAAAGACTTCCTTGGCGGCCTAATCAGTCACTATGTCTTTGATGATGGTGCGCTGGCGGTTGCTCATGCAGGGATTAAGGAAAAATATATCGGGCGCGGATCACCCCGCATCAAGGATTTTTGTATGTATGGAGAAACCACAGGCGAGATTGATGAGTTTGGCCTGCCCGTGCGTTATCCTTGGGCTGAGGATTATCGCGGTAATGCTTTGATCGTTTATGGTCACACGCCTGTGCCGGAGCCTGAATGGGTCAATAACACAATCAACATTGATACGGCCTGTGTATTCGGACATAAGCTAACCGCTTTACGTTATCCAGAAAAAGAGCTGGTTTCCGTTAAGGCTAAAAAGACTTATGCCGAAGCTGCGCGCCCTATCGAAACCAAAACCGATCGTTCGGCTTACGACATACTTGATCTGGAAGATGTGACCGGCAAGCGCATTGTGAATACACATTTACGCAAAAGCATTGCCATACAAGAGCAAAATTCTGCGGCTGCGCTTGAGGTGATGAGCCGCTTTGCCGTTGATCCACGCTGGCTGGTTTACTTGCCGCCAACGATGGCTCCGACAGAGACCAGTGACAAAGAAGGCTATCTGGAGCATCCCGAACAAGCCATTGAGTATTTTAAATCTCAAGGCATTGAAAAGGTAATCTGCGAAGAAAAACACATGGGATCACGCGCGATTGTTGTTGTGTGCAAAACCCCCAAAGCTGCCGAGAAACGCTTTCACGTAACTGATAGCTTGGCTGGCGTTTGCTATACACGAACAGGCCGCCCGTTTTTCAATGACCCGAAGATGGAAAAGCGTTTTATCGCCCGCGTGCGCAAAGCCATTAAAGAAGCCGATTTATGGAACAAGCTGGATACGGACTGGATGGTTCTGGATTGCGAGCTTATGCCGTGGTCTGCCAAGGCACAAAGTCTGCTGGAACAGCAATATGCTCCGGTGGCTGCAGCTGCCGATAGCTCAATCTCTAATGCTTCGGCCTTATTGGCTCAGGCGGCAAAACGTGTACCTGATATTGAAGCCTTGAGCGATGACTTCAAGAGCCGCCTTGATCTGGTAAAGCAATATAGAGAAGCCTATCAGCATTATTGCTGGCCTGTGAAATCCCTCAAGGATTACGCGCTTGCACCGTTCCATATCTTGGCCCATGAGAAAAACCAGAATATGGACAAAGACCATAAATGGCACATGGATTTGATCGACAAGCTTTGTCAGGCTGATCCCGAACTATTCCAGAAAACACAATACAAGGCCGTGCATTTATTCAATGAAGATGAATGTAAAAAAGCCTGTGATTGGTGGGAAAAGATGACCGCAAAAGGCGGTGAAGGCATGGTGATGAAACCTTTTGGCTTTACGGTCAATGGTGACAAAGGCCTTGTGCAGCCTGGCATCAAATGTCGTGGCTCTGAATATTTGCGCATTATCTACGGCCCCGAATATACACGTGGTGACAACCTGCAGCGCTTGAGACGGCGTGGCCTCGGTAAGAAACGCTCTTTAGCCTTGCGTGAATATGCGCTCGGCTACGAAGCTCTTACACATTTTGTAGAGAACAAGCCCCTGCATAAAGTCCATGAATGTGTCTTTGGTGTACTCGCCCTTGAAAGCGAGCCAGTTGATCCTAGATTATAAAAGAAGACGCACCCAGAAACATATAAGATATTGTTATTATTTGAAAAAATTGGTTGAACGCTTTCACAGAAGGATTCATAATTTTGGACAAAGGATGATCCAAAATGCCGAGTACAAAACTAACAGATAACTTTCTGCGCAGAGTTACGCGTCCTAAAAACGGTACAATTACCTACTGGGATTCAGAGCTAAAAGGCTTTGTTGCACACGTCCAGAAAACAACAATTACCTTATACTATAGCCGAAATAATCAACGGCATTTAATAGGTAGGTTTCCCACTATTACCATGCCTATAGCCAGAGAAGCAGCACGTGAATTGGACTATAAATTACGACGAGGCTACACAATATACCTCAGTAATTATAGGTATCTAACGGCTGTAAAAGAAATTTTGAATGCTGATTAACAAACGACGAACGAACTCAACCTAATCAATTACCTCAATACGTTTAAAATCCAATTCACTGCAAAATTAATCCAAAACGATTCAACCGAACACAAAAAACGAAGTCGAACACCTCGTAACCTATTTATTTTATTAAGGAAAATTGGTTGCGGGAGGGCACACCGATTTGAACCTACCTGAGCGGCAGGGAAAGATGGTTGCGGGGGTGCGCAACGACTTGAGCCTAATCTATAACGCACTAGATGTAACACGGCGTAAAAAACCCATATTTCATGGCAGTTTAGAGCCGTGATTGGTTGCGCACTGTTATGCCCGATACCAATAAAGTTCCCCATCGGTAACATTTCTGCATTTTTTGAAGCTTCATCTCCAAAAGACACCGTTCGGGAACTTTTGAAGGTGAGACCATATAACCAAATAATATAAAAAGCACTATGAAAGATAAAATAGAATTATTATTTATATAATTCAATATTTTGAGTTATTTTTAAAAATATTGAATTGTCAGATAAATATATGATATTATCTAACAATAAGGATGAAAACATGAGTACGATCATACAAACAATAACAAAGAGAATTCGCGCCAAGCGGCGCGGCTGGGTCTTCACGCCCAAAGACTTCTTAGATATTGGAACACGCGCCGCCGTTGACCAAGCTTTGTCACGCCTAACAAAACAAGGCATGATCCGCCGACTTGATCGTGGTGTTTATGATTTCCCTAAACACCATAAACGATTAGGCGCACTCTCCCCAAATGCGGATGATATTGCGCATGCGGTAAGTGCAAAAACAGGAGACAGAAGTTTTCCTTCCGGCGCAACAGCCGCAAACATGCTTGGCCTTTCAACACAAGTTCCAGCCAAGCCTGTTTACATGACCAATGGCATATCACGTAAAAAAACGATTGCCGGGCGCACCATTATTTTCAAACACGCAAAAGTGCCGATTATGAATCAAATATCCGATCAGGCAAATTTGGTGCTGCAAGCTTTGCTATATCTGGGAAAAGACAATGTTGATGATCAGGTTATTTTAAGCTGTTTAAAGCGCTTAAGCAAAAAAGACTTAAATGATCTTTCCAACTCAGTATCACGTGTGCCAAGTTGGATGTCCGATATAATCTTTCAGATGAAGCAAACACAACATGGATAAATTTGCACAACTTTCAACAGAAGACCGTAAAGACATTCTCGGCGAAGCTGCAAAAAGAATGGATTTATCGGAAATCATCATAGAAAAAGATTTTTGGGTATGCTGGACGTTAAAACAACTGTTTCAAAACCCTAACATTTCTGAATATCTAACCTTTAAAGGCGGAACATCGCTCTCAAAAGGCTATGATGCTATTTCTAGGTTTTCTGAGGATATCGACTTAACCATTAGCCGTAACGCACCCTTTCTAAGAGATGGTGGAAATCCATTGGAAGATGGTATTTCAGGAAATGAAAGAAAAAGGCGCATTGAAAAATTAAGCCTCAATGCTCAAAAATTTATTCAAGAAGTCGTCAAACCAGAATTGCACAAAGATATTACCGACGCTCTGGGAACCGATGACGGTTGGAATGTAGAATTTGATGATAGTGATCCAGATGGCCAAACATTGCTGTTTCATTATCCAAAGGCCTTCAATTACGGTGGTGGGTTTGGATCAGGTCGTTATGGGGTCGGCTCATATGGTGAAGGGCAAACGGGCTACATCAAACCTCAAATAAAATTGGAATTTGGTGCGCGTGGCGATATTGAACCCAACGAAAAACGGAGCATAAAACCATATGCAGCTAATATCTTCCCTGATGAATTTGAGGAACCAACATATGAAGTTTCAATGCTGGGTGCAGAGCGAACATTTTGGGAAAAAGCAACTATTCTGCATGCGCTCTATCACAATTTGAAATTACGGGATCGCATGTCGCGTCATTACTATGATACGTATATGCTTGATCAAAAAGGCATTGCTGAAAAAGCGCTTCAAGCCCCTGACTTATTGGCACATGTCGTGCGTAATAAAAGTGTGATGTTTAAAGAACCCAAAGCATCATATGAAACAGCCATCATAGGGAGCTTAAAACTTGTTCCTCCCAAAGAGCATATAGACAAGCTCAGTGATGATTACGGCAAAATGCAAGAAATGTTTATGGATGAACATCCAAGTTTTGAAGAGATCATAGAAAAACTCACTATGCTTGAAGAACAAATCAACAAAGCAAAATAAACAACATCACAAATTACCAAAACGATCAAAGCCGGGGCTTCATCCGGTTTTTTGTTATGCATCCCGCCCGAATTAATGCGGCGGCGATGTTATTTTTAAACCAGAACAACATGATTGAGCGAGCATGCCGAAAGAAAAGAAAGCCAATTCTTTCGTACCCTTCTCCCTGCGCTTGTCACAGGAGGAGCGAGAGCGATTAAAACGCGATGCGGGGGATCAACCGCTCGGCGTTTATATTCGCTCCATGCTCTTTGATAAACCCGATACACGTCAACGCAGGTTAAAAGCCCCTGTAAAGGATCAAAAAGCTTTGGCACAGGTGCTGGCAAAATTAGGGCGTAGCGACATATCACAAAATCTTAAAATATTAACACAAGCTATGGATAGCGGCTCACTCATCGTATCCCCCGATACGGAAGAGATCATGCGTGAAGCAAGCAAAGCCCTTTTAGAAATGCGCGATAATTTATTACAGGCACTGGATAGACGATCAGGAGGAAAAAACGATAATGATGCTGGAGGGTAATCAACGCGGCGGCGCTTATCAAATGGCACGCCACTTGATGAATACGCAGGATAATGAGCATGTCGAAGTTCACGAAATATCCGGCTTTATCTCTGATACGGTCTTTGGTGCTTTAGAAGAAATATACGCCACATCCAAAGGCACAAAATGCAAACAGTTCATGTTTTCTGTTTCTCTAAACCCACCACAAAACGAAACAGTGCCAATAGAATATTTTGAAAACGCACTGGCGCGTATAGAAGATAAAACAGGATTATCCGGTCAATCCCGCGTTGTTGTTTTCCATGAAAAAGAAGGACGCCGCCACGCGCATTGTATCTGGTCGCGCATTGATGCGGATGAAATGAAAGCGATCAACCTTCCCCATTACAAGCGTAAGCTTAATGAAATTTCTAAGGATTTATTTCTGGAACATGGCTGGGATTTACCGCAAGGGTTTATTGATAGGGCGATGCGTAATCCACTCAATCTTAGCCGAGACGAATGGCAACAAGCAAAGCGCAATAAACAAGACCCACTGCTTTTAAAAGCAGTGTTCCAGCGTGCATGGCAGATATCGGATAATAAACACGCCTTTGAAAATGCCTTGAAAGAACATGGATTGTGGCTTGCTCAAGGTGATCGGCGGGGATTTGTTGCCGTAGATTATAACAGCAAGCCTTATTCCCTTTCAAAATGGGCGGGCGTAAAAACCAGAGCGTTAAAACAAAAACTTGGTGATCCCGAAGAATTGCCAACGGTGCAGGAAACACAAAATCATATCGCACAAAAAATGACACAGGTTTTGAAAGAGCATATCAAATCTATCGAAGAGAAATTCAAGAATGATTTTGCGCCGTTCAAATTTGCCATTCAAAAACTCAAACGCGATCATACGCGTGAGCGCAAAGAACTTGATGAACAGCATAAGGATCGCTGGCTTTTAGAAGAACAAAAACGTATGAACAGATTACCACATGGCCTCATGGGACTGTGGCAGAGGATCACAGGAAAATATTACAAAATCAGGCGCATGAATGAAGAAGAAACAATCCGCTTTAAACGGCGTGATCAAAAAGAAAAACAAACTTTGATCAATAAACAGCTTAGAAAGCGGCAACGCTTACAAATCCATATTCAGAAGCTACGTGATAAGCATAATCATATTGTTTTTGATTTGCGCAAAGATATCGGTCACTACACAAATATGCGCAATCTCGAAGATTTTAAATTCAGAGCAGAAACAGAGCATATGCATTCACAAATGCGGCATTTGTAAAAATTCTAAAACAAGCTCAGTTGCCATTCTTGCTGCCATCCGGTGCGCTGCGCGATGCCGTCTAATTCATTGCGCACCAGAGCGGCGGCAACTTTAATATCTGTAACATCGGATGCGGAAATAAAAATAGACCTATAGCCTGTTTCAGTGATGGGTAGCGGCTCATCACAATAGATTTCAATATGTGCCATATTCGCAGATTTAAAATACAGAGGGTGGAACGCTAGTGTAAACTCGATTCCTCGCCATGTGAGGCCTAGTGTTTGATATGTCATGATTCAGCCCTCCCTTATGAACAACGGTAAATGATGTTTGTGCCAGCGATATTTGTTTCGCTGTA
>DCKO01000059.1 GCA_002320665.1 Micavibrio sp. UBA1672 | reverse complement strand
ATTACCATTAATATTCACCCCAGACGTAAGGCCGCTAAGATCAAGAATATCATCTGTCCCGCCACCGCCATTAAGTTTGAGCGATTTACCTAGATCAGCATCCGTAATCTTGAAGACATCACTATCAGCTCCGCCGATAATTTTTTCAAAATTATCAAACTCTACATTCTGTCCATCCACACGATCTGTATATATTGTTAAGGAGTCTGTGGCTTGTGAGAAATCAATCGTATCTTGTTGCCCTTGTTCTTGGCCTCTACCATCGAATGTTATGGTGTAACCAGTTGGAAAACCATTTCCGAATAACACTGTATCCGTAGAATTGGTTAAAATATGATCTTCAAATAATGACAAATCAATATCATTTGATGTATCAGAAGATTTATAAATACGACTAGGCTCAGTTGTTTGAGGGAGGCCATATTCTAGGGTTACAGCCATCGTTAACCCCGATACATCCAGAGTATCTTGCCCAGAAAATCCATTTAAAAGCGTTAGCTTAGTAAAATCTGTATCGTTAATTTTAAACGTATCTTGTCCTTGCCCACCAAGAATGCTTTCAATATTTTCAAATGCTATATCTTTACCTTCGACCGTATCAGATAGGATCAACAAATCTTCCGTGATCAAAGTAAAATCTATCGTATCTTCATCGCTGCTTTGTGCATCGTCTTTTGCGTCAATGTGCTGTGTTGCTGTCGTTATTAGATTATCAAGAGACTCATACCTAAAGATATCATTATGCAAAGACCCTATAATTTTCTCGAAATTCGTATATATGACATCTACATCACTGGCATTTCCAATAACAATTCCTTGTGAACGTTGTTCAAAGCTCAGCGTATCTTCTTGCCCCGATTGCTGTGCACCACCATCAAGCTCCACTTGATAGCCTAAATCAACTGTTCCCATTTTTACGGTATCTTCGTAGTCAGTCAGAACAAATTTCTCAATAGAGGTAAGTTGATCATTTGTACCGTTATTATTGTTTGATTTATAAGCAATCGCTGTATGAAGCTTTGTAGGATCATTAAACTCAATCGTAACACCATAACCAAGCCCTCCAATCAGAGTTCCATTATCATCATAAGAGCCATAGTAAACAACATCTTTGCCATCACTTTCATAAGAAATTTCTGCTAATGGTGTTGCTGTGCCACCTGCTTCAAAACCTCCACCATGATACTCATCCCCCTCAAGCCCTTGAGCAGCACCTGTCGCAATAAATATATCATCGCCAGCACCACCATAAGCCTTATCTACACCTGCACCACCAAAAAGAATATCACCTATATCAGTTTTTGAGCTATTTGCGTCGGCATGCACTCCATCATAAACAAACCCACTACCAAAAAGTTTATCATCGCCGTCCAATCCTTCTAATTTGTTGTCTAAAATGTTACCAACAAGAATATTGCTTCCACTTGTACCGATGGCATTTTCAATGTCTGCCTTATAAGCAATTGCAACATTATCAGCAGCTAAAATACCATTAGCATCTTGCCCAATTGAACTAAATGCTCCTTGCTTTAAATTGATAATCGCAGCATCATTATAGCCAGAAGCATCAATTGTATCACCCGTTCCACCACCATCCCAAATGGTATAGATAAATGCATCATATGACAGAGTAGACACAAACGCTGTAGTCTTTGAATATTGGGTATTGTCCTCATTACGAGTATTCCAATTTTCACCATAGACCTCTTGCATCGCAGCAATATCAAGAAGTTGAAGGCCAGACGCATAGTTGGGCTTACCAGACAATCCTTCCGTCATGATAGTATATTTTTCATCATCCAAACTAGGATCAGACGGATGTTGCAACCCTAAGGCATGTCCAAGTTCATGCAAAAGGGTTATATATCCACCATCTCCTTTATCCAAGTTAGGAGCATTGTTAGTACTATCACCTATGTCTATAAAGACATCACCGGCATATTCCGCCCACAATGTCTCTACTGGCTCAATCGCAACAGCTAAAGGAGGAAAAGCAGACTGCCCTCCTACTACACTCGCATTCACCAAAGTAATATCACCAGCCGAAATTCCTGTAGTATCAAGGAACTGGATATTAGAGACATCAGAAAACGAAACTCTATAATGGTCAGATGTCGGAAGAAGATTGTCAGTTACAACCTTTTGTTGATCAGGATCAAATAAAGAAAAACTTCCAGAATAGTTTCCTCCGTCATAGTATAAAGTGCCCCCATAATATGACGGCAAACTATTTTCAAATGAAAAGGATATTACATTATCACTATAATTCGGACTTCCAACCCATGAAATCGGATTACCATCTGTATCGTCCTCTAGAATTTTTTCGAAATCCGAATAAGAAACCATAATACTCACCTACACAGTTATTTATAATACGGCGATTGACCTTTACCACAGTGCATCTTCTGACAAATCAACCATGGGCTGAACCAATCTGATGTTTCATCAATAGCACCCAGTACAACCTCACGAAAAGCAATGTTATCTTCTGGAACAAGAAAAGGAACAGCAATCACATCACTTAAATAATTAGACGAAACCCCACCCACTGGTTGAGCCACAGATGTTTTGTCACGTATAATTTTCACGCTAACCGCTGCAACGTCTGGCTTCTTAGCTTCTCCAAACCCCTTCACATCACGCCATGAAATAAAAAAATGAAGATTTAGTGCAGCATTATATTCATCATCAGAATGCTTTGTTGACCGCCAAGTTACCAAATCAACAACCTTTATACTATCCGCCTGATCTGCAAGTTTTTTTCTAAAATGATCCAAGACCATATCTGTCAATTCGTTTTGCGTGACTGGAAATATAACATCCTTGTGTAAAGGTGCTGGCCATACGCTTATAACCAATGTGTTCACCCCCTTAAATATAGAAGCATCATAACTCGGCCCAGAAGCATGAGCTTTGTTGTTTAGATTTATAATAAGCAACAAAGCAGTAAGCACAAAAAATATACTGCACAACACAAAAAGCCTTTTGCATTTATCTGACGCGATCGTCATCCATTCCCCTCTCAACTTGAATGTATGTATGCTTGTACATACGACACTAATATTCAAAGAGTCAAATTTAATTTTCTGGTTCTAGAAAACAGCCACATTATACAAAAAATATGACTTTTATGCCCAATTATAGGCTTATTTTATTTCCGATAAGAGGGAATTATTGGAAGTTATTTTATAGATGCATTCTATTACGAGGCGTGTTTTCTAATTTCAACAATCTGAATTGTTTTACTACCATTGGGCAAATCAACTTCGATTTCTTCTTCAATTTCGCTTCCGACAAGTGCACGACCCATTGCAGAATGTTGGTTTATATTTCCAGTATCAACATCACTTTGAGACGAAACAATAGTGACTGTTTTAATCGGCTGATCTCCATCATCTAAAAATTTAAAAGATACCGTATCAAATAATTCAACGGTATTATCGTTACTTGGCTTAGGTCGGGCGGCAACTTCCGTGAACTTCTTTTCCTCTGGAACTTTTTTCTTTTCGGTAAAAAGCTCATTCTGAACAAATTTTTGAAGCTCTATAACATTTGAAAGTCTATTTTTCTCTTCTTCCTCACGCTTAGCAAGTTTGTTTTTCAAGGTTAGGTTGATATGCTTTTTTAGCTTATCAAATTCGCTGTTTGGATCATGAAACCAATCAGTTGACCATATTCGGTATATATTCCAGCCAAGACCTTCTAGAACTTCCTGCCGTATGCGATCACGATCTCGTGCAGACTTACTAGAATGGTACATTGCACCATCACACTCAACGCCCATCAAAAAGCCATAAGGGTAATCAG
Organism: Micavibrio sp. UBA1672; assembly: GCA_002320665.1. Lineage (GTDB taxonomy): Bacteria > Pseudomonadota > Alphaproteobacteria > Micavibrionales > Micavibrionaceae > UBA1672. Next base: position 25,254 of record DCKO01000059.1, on the reverse strand, counting down.
GGTGTTTTATACCTAAATCTATAAAATACCCTGCAACGCCAATCTGTGGAATAACCTCACAGCCTATACTCTCAAGTTTTTCCTTAACACAAATTTCAAAGTCACTATCTGGCTCTTTACCCGTCCTATGCCCTATATCCAGTTTTTTGTCACTGGCATACTCAAGAAAACCCTTGAAAGCCTTGAGTCCTAAGGCACTGCCCTCTGTCACTTTAATATCATCTGGTCGTAATGAGGTAAATAACACCAAATTGTGCTTTGCTCGTGTAAATAAAACATTCAAACGCCTGTGACCAAATTTACCGTTAATTGGCCCAAAGCGTTGAGCAACTTTGCCACCTTCTACTGATGGCCCATATACAGTTGAAACAAAAATAGCGTCACGTTCGTCACCCTGAACACTTTCAAGATTTTTTACAAAAAATGGTTCTAGAGTATCTTCCCACTTTTTCCTATAAGCTTCGGCAGTTTCATCATTAAGAAAAAGCCTGTACATTTCCTCATAAATCAAATCTCTTTGCAAAGAGTTCATGGTTGCAATCCCAAGACTTTTGTCTGGATTATTACTCATGAATTTTCGAGCTGCTTCAACAACAGCCTGAGCTTCTTTCACGTTACAACTGGCATTATAAAGCCCGCCCACATAGTTATAGTGCACACCAAAGTTTTCATTGCGACCTTCCGGCGAAGGAAAAACAATGAGCCTATCGTCATAGAACTGGCTATTGGAAAATGCAATCAAGCTTTCATGTCTAGAGCGGTAGTGCCACTGCAAATCCCTTGTGGGTCTAAAACGCCCCAAAGCTAGATCAAGAATTGACTCATTATCAATCTTATCTTCCTCATCATAATCGTTGTCACTAAATGTTTGTTTATTGAAAAACGCTGTAGGTGGAAGCTGCTTAGGATCACCAACCACTACAATTTGACCGGAACGCCCAATAGCTCCAAGAGCATCTTCTGGACGCATCTGTGAGGCTTCATCAATAATAACCATATCAAACTTGATACCATGTGGTTTTATGTACTGTGCCACAGATAAGGGGGACATAAGAAAGCAAGGCTTTAGTGCCTGTAAAGCAGAACCAGCACGGTTAATAAGCTTTCTGATTGGAATAGCTCGTGCCTTTTCTTTTAACGCTTGATGTCGAATTAAACCCATATTGGTATATTCTGAGACACGCCCTCTGCTATTTCCCTCTGGCGGCTGTGTTTGAGCTAGTTTATAGGCTAGTTCCTGACAATTTAACTTTATAATTTGACGATCAAGTTCTTTAAAGCTTTCTTGAAGCCCGTTTAACCAATATGGCTTGTAATTATCAAGTAAATCATGTTCTCCAAAAGCCTGACGGCAGATCGTTTTATAATATAAGTATTCAAATAGTTCTGATGCCTTTTGGAAATCAAAGCCTTCTGCTTCTAGTATTTGCAAAAGTTCACCATAAGACTGATCTTTGGCATCCTCCATAAATGCTTTAAAACTCATCTGCGTATTGAGAGCCTCTTTATTGTCTAAGGATTTATGGATTGCTTGATCAAATTTCTTAAGCGGTGTCTCTTCAATCGTTTGAAAACCAATATATTTAGACAAATCTAAATTACTAATATCTTGTAAGGTTTGATATATTTTTTCAAATTCATCTATGGAAAGAACTAGTTTTTTCAATAAACTGGATAAATCATCAGAAAAAGCAAAAAGTTTTTTTGAGTATTTGATTTTATCTAGCGTATCGGGCAGCTCCAAAGCTTCTAATGCTTTGCTAAGTGTAATTGTTTCTTTCAATGATGTTCTATCAGTCTGCGTACCCTCATAAAAATCACCACAATATTTTTGAAACTGCACACCATCCTTTTCCAGATGTTCAAGACAATCGGCAATGACAGAGACATCACCGTTTAAGAGTTCTGATAATTTTTTATACGTTAGTGTCTTATCGCTATTTATTTCTTCCAGATAATCGTATAACCCCTGTTTTTCTGTAAGGCTAGTTTCTAGCTCGTAAATTAGATTAGAGAGGCTTTGCTCTTTATCACCTGAAACGCTTTCTAAAAGCAAATCTGTATCAATATCCGCAGTTTCGTCCTTTACAGCTTCCAAATCAGATACATCTGATTTCAAAAGAAATTGCCTGATAAGGTCTTTCTTCTCTTCTAAACCACTAAATTCTCGTTTTGCATCAATAGCCCACGAATTTATTTTTGCCAGACCCTTAAAATTTGTTTCAAGCCCATTGAAGGCCATGCCAGCAACATTTTGAAAACGAGCATCGTTCTTAAATTCAGTATACTTTTCCTTATAAGATTTTAGTTCACGCAATACATTTGCTGCATCCTGCCCTGAAATTTTCGAAGGTGTGAGAACAACTGACTTATAAGTTCTCCATGCTTTACGGTATTTGGGTTTCAAAAAAGATACAAAATTTGCAGTTGACAACTCATATACAGCTTCATTTAAATCTGTGTCTGAAATTTCAAAATTTAAGTCAAGTTGTGTTTTTAGATTATCTACTTGTTCCTGCAATTCCTCTTGTTGCTGCACGGCACTCTCTATAGCTGGCTTATTCGCCTCATATAACGCCCCCTCATGACGTAAAAACAAAGTCTCACGGTCAATTCTGGATAAAAATGCCACAGCTTTTGCCAAAAGCTCGAGGCTTTCAACATTTAAATCGCCTGATGATCCCAGTATTTTAGTATTTATTTTTTCAAATGATTTCTCAGCTTTTTTCCATTGACTGATTTGTTCTTGCTGCGTTTGAATTTGCTGTGATAATTCTTCTATCGTAGAGTCTGTAACCTGCAAAGCTTTTGCTTTTAGACAATGACCCTCTGCTACATCCCTTTTTTCAACTAAGTCTAAGGGTGATTTTACATGCTGGCTAACATTCTCTTTTGCTTGATCAAAAGTTGTAAGTGTCTCAATTAGGTCTTCTACTGCTGAAAAAGCCTCTTTTGTTTTAATATTAAAAAGCAAATCAAAATCGATTTTTGTATCCTTAAAGCTTTTTATCTTCTGACACTCATAAGCTGCATTACGCCACTCTTCTATGGTTTGTTTTGCTATCCATTGAAACTCTGTTTCAAAGCGATCAACCTGCCTTAGTACAATCTCAAGACTATCTTGACATTCTTCGAAAGATTGAATGATTTCTTGTGCTTTGAGGCTACTTGATTTTTTAACATGTACCCCAGCCCATGGATGGTGTTCGCCATATTTTTTGTTTTCAGCCTCTAGCGTTTCAAGCTGTCTTAACTCATTGCAAAAATTTTCCAGTTTTTGGTCTGTGTAGGATATAACATCTTTAATCTGAATTTTTTTGATGGAAACAGGCATTTCTTCTACAATATTTCTACGATGCTGTTCCGCCCACATCATATCATGTATAGTCTTATCTGACTCTCCGAAAGGTTGGTTCAGTATGTCAGAATATTCCCGCAATCTGCATTGTGCCTCTTTAATCTCATCAACTCGTTTTTTCAGATCGTGGGGACGTGTAACAGATTTTCTGTTTTCAATCGTGGTTGCCAGAGACTCCTTAATATCTTTGAGCTTTGCTTTTGTAGAATGCAGTTCTAGACAATAATCACCAAGTCCAGCTTTCTGTAAACGACTATGTACAACATTCAATGCTGCCATTTTCTCTGCCACAAAAAGGACTTTCTTATCTTTAGCAAGTGCATTTGCAATTAGATTTGTAATAGTCTGTGATTTTCCTGTTCCAGGTGGCCCTTTAATTACAAGGTTATTGCCTTTAAGTGCATCTACAATCGCACTGTGCTGTGATGAGTCGGCCTCCATAATTAAAACTGGGGCAGCTTCTTCAACCTCAGGATCGGTATCAATATCATAAACAGTGGCCTCATCGTTTGCAGAGCATGTATTTCCACTCTCTTTCTCTCCGGCAATAAGACTTGTGATAATATCATTCTTTTCAAGACCTGCTTCAGCAGACCAACGTTCTGGATCAAGATCATGATACATAACGAGCCGAGCAAACTGAAACCTGCCCAATGTAATAAACCTACGAACCCGCCATCCTTTTTGGTTTTTAATTAGGCGTTCAACTTTCTGCATATAGTCTTCCGGCATATCATATTCGGATAACTCCGGTAACTCTAAGCCAAATTCTTTAAGCTTCTCAGCTAAAGGCAGATTATATTGAGGTCCTTCATCTGAAGCTTTAATGCTAAAAAATACTTCCCCATCAGGTGTTTTTGTTTCATTGGGCGGGTCTAATTGCAAAAGTACCAAAGGTGCAAAAAATGCCTTTTCGGAATTTTCACTATCATAACGTTCAAGAAAACCGAAGGCTGCATAAAACGTGTTTACGCCTGTTTCATTAATATCTGTATGAATATAACGCCTTAAACCTGAAAGCTTATGCTGTAATTCTTTTGGCTTAAGAAGTGTCTGAATGTAATCGTCATAATGTTTTTCTGGCCCATCATCTTCCGACTCTTCCGGCATGTCGTATTTTGGTTCTAAGCCATTCTGTCTAGCCCAAGCGGCATTTGAGAGAGGTTTTATTTCATGCACTGGAGGCATACCAAGACGTTCTCGAACTCGATTTTTCAGCCTTCTCTCAATGAGAGCAATTTCATCAAAACTATCGTCTTTATCCGTTAATTCAGCAACTTCCTGCAAATATTGTTCATCTGTAAGTGTTGCTTCTCGAAAATAGGTTTGAAATTCCTCGTTTTGTTCATCATGTGGCTCGTCATCTGGCTCTGGTAATGGCTTGAATGTTAGCTCTTGCCCTTCAATAAGCGTTCCAAACAAAAAATCCGGCAATTCATCAATTACTCGAATATGTGTTAGTGCCTTTTCAGAATGCCTAAAATTTAACAACGAATTGCGATTGCTTAAATCAAGCAATCGTTTTCTTAACTCTGCAATTTTTTCCTTAACGTATTGCTCGTGTTTTTCTTCCACAACTAAACCCATCAACGTAGTTGGTACAATATATAAGTTTGGATGAACTTGACGATCATAGTAATATTATGCTGAAAAAACAACTTAATAAGAAACTTTTTTATTATTGCGGATGATGTTTGAGAATGAAGAAGCTTATCAGCAATAATCATCAATGCTGTCGCCGCCAGTCCATTCAAGCCCTTGCTCAATGTGAAATTGTTTATTTGCCCCTTGCTTATCAAAAAAGTTTCCAAGGCTCGTATGTATGAATAGACCATCCTCATAAGAAACCTTTGCAAGCGACCAAGGCTTGAGAGCATCAGCTTTAGTCTGTTCGCACATTACCAATAATGAGTGCTCATCATCCAAAGCAGCAACTTCTAAAACCACTGTTTCTACAATGTCGTTTCGTGAAAACACAGCTCCAACTTGAAGTTTATCTAAATAAGACTTGATTGGTGTTGTTCCCACTTGATCTGGACAGCATGGAAATTCAGAAGGGATTTTCCAGTTACGCTGTGCTGCCCCAGACGTTTGTGCCATCACTAATTCACTAAGACGATGTGCCTCCTGTGCGGCCTGCACTATCGGTGTTGTGAGGTCTCTAGGTGGCACAGGCTCTATAGCTTCTTTTTGTTGATTTGATACTTTCAACGGTGTGTAAACCCATTCTCCTATAGACCCACCGGATGGGACTTTATCACTTTTTGCCCATTGCTCCAGACGTTCTCGACATGATTTTGCTTCTTCCGGCGTGACTGTACGCATCCATTGAAAATTGAGATCAAGTTTACTATGGCCTAATATCGAAGGGTCTTCCATAAAAGCCTCGATACTTCCGCAAATACCTTCAATTCGTTTTCTTGTAATAGGGTTTTTAAGTGCGTTTTCCAGTCGTGTTAGCCAACGCAAGTTTTCTGGTCGATTGTTCTGGCGGTTTGTATCAATATGGTCAACAACGTGCTCAGGGGTCGGCGGTTCACCATGAAAAGCGGTAGCTACTATTCTATGAACTCGAACAGACACAATTTCCATGTAACCAGTTTTGATGTTTACTTTACCAAAAGTCCACTTAGAGTCTTTAGGACGTGGGCGTTTACCTTCACGAGGATGCCGCAAAACAGCTCCATTATCACGAACTGAATAATGTTCACCTTTATAGGTACATTCAGTCTCTTGGAAAAAATCATTTAAACTAACCTGTGCCATTATGCTATGAAGCCTATCATAATTTGTTTCCGATAATAGGGTGTTATAGGAAATTATTTAACAGGCTGTCCTGTTAAAAATTCAGCCGCTTCAAGCTCTTTAAAAACATACGCTGATATAGATGGGTTATAATGCTGCCACAAATCATCTGAAGCTTTAAAAACCGATTTTATATATCGAAGCCTTTTTTCTAATATGTGTTTTTCCTCAGAATGAGTTCCAGCCTTGTTGAACTCATTAATTTTTTGTATCACGAGATCGTTTTCATTATGTAATTTCATATAAAGCTCCTCTGTTAAAAACATAGCATGTAAAATAGGCTTCATACGCACCCATTCTCTAAAATTGCTTTTTTTGTATTCTTCAGAAGAAATGTCATTTTCTATTTTATCTAAAAGTGGTTCGCACGAACACTCGCCTAAACAATATTGCTTAAGTTGACTTAATGGAATTACGTATTTCATAACAGAAATGAGGCTCACCAATATAATACAAGTGGATTGCGGTGACCTAAGATGCAAATTAATTTCAGTAAAAATATGAGCTAACTGCCTTAAACTTAGTTCGTAGGTATTAGCAAGCATTCCAACCATCCCAATTAAAATCTGCTTTCCTTGGTAAAGGTCAAAATCTCCACTTTCAAATTTCTTGGTTTCAATTAAGTTAAAATGATTAAACATAAATTCAGAGTATTTATAAGCTGAGGGTTTTGGCAAATTTAACTGCCAATCTATGAATTTTGTCAAATACCCTTCACCAGACTTATTCAACCCATACATTGAAGAAACAGTTGCTCCAAGTTGATCCGTATCAACAGCAAGAATAAATACTAAACCAGGTACGCTAAACAAATGCTTGATACATTCTAATATTTCGATAGCGTAGGTTGGCTTACAACGATCAAGCTCATCGACAAAAATTACTATCTTCTTTTTATTTTCATCTTTTATATCTTTAACTAGCTCTTTAACTGTTTCTTCTAAAAAGATACGAAAACCTTCTACAGACTTATGTGCTTCTTCATATCTTGCAAGACTATCACTAGATAAATTTCCAATGAGAGAGGTCAACTCAGCATCAACGCTATCTGGCAAATCAACAAATTCTTGCAATGTTTTTGAACCGATTAAAAGGCGGAATATTATCTTTGCAAATACAGGAAGAGTCCTAGTATTTAAATATGGTTTGGCTTTGGAAAAAAGCTCATTCAGTTTTTGTATATTATCACTATTTTGAGGTTCATCTTCTGGGCACATCTGGTTTTTTATAGAACTTATAAATGCCACCAGAGCATCTTCAGCATAATCCGTTTCCCACGCATTAAAATAAACTACTTTATACCCGTCATTTTCTAGCTGTTGTTTCCAGTTTTTTATAAAAAATGATTTTCCTGTTCCATAAGGAGAATTGAGTGAAATGACAAAAGGTTGACGAATACTGTCTAATATTGGTGTTAAATAATTTGCAATATTTTGGCGATCTAATTCATCTTGATCCCAAGCAACATCACCTCTCTTAAACTCTTCTTTTTTTGATAAAATCATAATTATTTCTGCACTTCTATAGTTTAGAAAAAACTACCAACTCAAATATCAAAAGGCGAGTCCTTATTAAGTCATTGATCCCCATACTCTTCGACGAGCTTTTTACCTCTGGGGGTGGTGACAGGTATCATTTCTTTGCAGCCGCATTTGGGACAGACTGTTTTTTTCTGTGATCCTCGCCACAGCCAGTAAAATACCCATGGCAAGATAAACAGCATAAACAAAAACAGCTCCATCAATAATGAGCCTTGCATTTTTCCTTTGCCGATAAACCCACAATTCGGGCACACCATCATCCATTTTTTTATCTTCTTCACAGCCTTAACCTCCTTTTCATTTCAAGAAAAAAGCCACCAGCTTTTAGGGCTGGTGACCGGGAGTTTTAGAAATCGCTGTAACACGACCGCGACGGTCTTTAGACCGAGGTCTTGGACATAACCGCCGCCTCCCGGTCATAGACCGAGAAGCGACGCATTAACGGATGCATCATCCGGTTACAGAGAGGTTCTAAAGCCCCGACCCCTTCCTATATGGAAGAAGCTAGCGACACGATAGCGATTTTAAGGATTTTTGAAAAGAAGAAACGGAGCTAAAAGATTGAAGCTACGGCATTATCGGTAAAAATATCAGCATCCCTGATATAACGGGCAAGCATATTGTCGGATTTATGACCTGTCTGTGCCCGTATCTTCCAAGAGCTAACGCCGTGTTGGGCGGCACTCGTACAGAGGCCGGAACGAAGAGAATGACCACTATATTTCTCTGCATCCAGTCCGGCTTTATCAGCGTAATCTTTAATGATATTGGCTATGCTGCGATCCGAAAGTTGTTCGCCCATTAGCTTCCCGCCTTTTTTGATCGAGACGAATAAAAAACCGCTTTCTATAGAAGATTGTTCCAGCCACAATCGCACCAATCCCACCGGACATATTCGCCCCCGCCCGAAGGGAATACCGATCTTACGGCCTTGCCCACTCTGGTCAGTTTTGCTTCGTGGTAATGTCAGGACAAGTCCCTGCGAATTGAACTCTAAATCTTCGACTTTTACATTCACCAATTCGCTCCGGCGTAATGCCGCACAAAAACCAAGGATCAATAAAGCTCTGTCTCTATGGCCTTTTAGATTATCAGGGGCATGGGAAAGCATAATTGTCAGGTCTTCTTTCAGGATAGGAGCAGCCTGTCTCTGAGGTTTACCGTGAGTCCGTTTAATGCCTTTTAAGGTCAGTCTTACCAGATCATTCCTTGGATCAGGATAGTTTTGAGTTGTGTGAGCTTTCGAGATCGCTATAACCCGCCGAGAAAGTGTCGCCATAGATAGGGTTTCTGCATGGTCTGTGAGATAAGCTGCCAGTGTTCCAGATGAGCATGGAATATCACCACCCCACAACCTAAAATGTTGCAAATCAGATTTATAAGCGGTTCGGGTATTTTTCGATAGGCTTTCCTCCAAATACCGCCGGATGTTTTCAGTTTGGTTCTCCGCCAAAATATTTTTACTATTGATTACGACATCATTCATATCGCTCAACTCCGTGCACTTGAGTGCAATAAGTTATTGATATTATTCATTATTTGTCGTTTCGAGTCGTAGAGAGTCTCCATGTTATTTTTTACCAGAGATAATAAATCAGCCTGAACATCTTCTGTCATACCTTGACAGGACAACCATGCTGCTTCTGTGAGGCTTTGTAGTTTGTTTGTTTCGTCATATTCGATTTTGTTATTGAGAAGCTGACCATTTAAAATAAAATCACACCATGCGATCAGATCAACAGGATCAGCTTTCAGTAAATATTTGCGTAAAAATCCCAACACCGCCGGACAAGATTTTAAAAACAGGCGGTAGCTCCGTTTACCGACAAAAGTATGCCTATCCAAACATTCAGATGAATATGAACCAATCATTACAGATTTTGCGGGAGCTTCATTTACAATAGTTATATTTCTAGCTCTTTCCATTTGCATCCACGCCGGAACAAGAGAGACAAAAAATTCATAAGAACGGGATAGTTTTAAAACATCGGTTACAAAAGACGGAACACCGAAGCTATAACACACATCCAGCAAATAATCGGGATTGCCTTTCTTTAAATCCAGATCATCGCATGGGTATCTTGTTCCACACATGAAATACGCCAGAAGCGTCAACTCCACAGCATCATAGCTCTCATCCATAAAAGCATCGGCAAGCTCCCCCATGCTCATACCGGAGAAAGTTTCACGCTGATGGGCATATAAAGGGCTTTTACAGGCCGTATAAATCAGGTTATCTGTGGTCCTGATGGCCTTTGATTGACATAGGCGGTGGAGAAGATAGGAAAGAATTAAATCTGCACCTCCGTGCCTTAACATCCAATTACGCTTACCACTGACCCATAAGACCTGACTAACAATATCAAGATCAGCCGGGCCAATATCTTCCAAAGCACAGCATTTTAATCTGCGGAATAAATACGCCTCATCAATTTTTTTAAGAATTGCTGCTGCAAACACAGCTTGTTTCAGGTTTTTACGTCTCAACGCTTTTTGGAGAGCACTAGCGGCGATATATTTATCCGGCACAATATCATCAGGGACGATAAAATTATATTCGGCCTTAAAGATGGACAGACCATCCAAAATAGAGGTTTCAGGGCATAAAAAGTCAAATAACATCAATCACTTCCTTGTGGTTTTTATTATAGGAAGCTTAGCCCCAAGCTCTTCAAAATAAAGGATAAATCACCTTTTAAGGTCTTATTTTACGGCTTGCTTTGTAATTCAACCAATAAGGCTAATTGTTCTTTGAAAAGCCAACGCATATTTTTGATATCTTGCCCACGGAGGCCATGTTTATGGGCGTTCATCTTGGCTTTCTCTTTCCCCTCTGATGTTTTTGGCCCTGTCGAACGCGTCCACGGCTTCCATTTCCTGATCAACTCTGATTGCCGCTTTCGCTCTTCCATAGTCCAATGTCTCATAACGCCCTCCTTCATCCTTTAATAGTTCGTTTGTCACTTTTGATTTTTTTCCGTGCGTGGACGATCCAATCCGGTTATTCACTTGTTGGTTATGAGCAAGATTATTTTGCTGAAACACCGGACGCGGGTTTTTAATTTCTGCTAGTGTTTCCCAAGTATTACGGCTTTGTGACTGGGCTTTTAAAGCCATAAGCATATAGGTTTTCATGTGCTCAAGGTATTCGGCGGATAATGCCATACCTGCAAGCTTATGGAACAAGGCATCAAGCACCTGTGCCTGTGCACTAAGAGCATCTCCGGCTTGGCTTAAATCGTTTTGACGCACCTTCCTTGTTTCCTCTACTAGCTCCGATAGAATATCTGAATATTCAGCCAAAGCCACATTACCGTTATCATCAGCTATAGGCTCAATAAGCTTGGATAAAGTTCCCGCCGCACGTGCTTGCGGCATCATGGCAACATGAGTAAGTTTTTGTTTCATTTTAACCTCCTTCACCTACGGCAGTCTGCAATGTAAATGGCATAGCATTTGGCAATTTAAGAAGATGATAACCCTCTAATGCATTCAACCAATGCACACCCCATAAATTATCTGGTTTCCAACCTTCAAACTTATTTTGTGACAAACAGTATTTTAATTTTGAGCGAATATCCTTCGGCTGTAGCTTCAATGCCGTATTAGGGCTGCCTCGAAAACGAACAGAGTCAGTAAAGGCTTTCCAATGACCGGGGTGAACATTCGGATGTTTAAGAGGTTTAAGATTGAAAAATTCAAGCTTCTTAAAAGGATTATCGAGCAAAGGCAGGTTTTGAATGGGAATTGTTTTTCGTACTCGACACTCTACACGCAAAATATCCATTTCAGCATCATCTCCAAATTCCTGCTGGGATTTTTTATAAACTGTGTATTGCGTTCCTTTTTGCTTCCCAAAGTAAATAGTTTCCAGCGTACCATCTTGCCCAAAAACATTTTGAGAATGACGAGCATATTTTGCCTTAATCATAAAATCTTCTGGATTGAGATATGGGATGTCTGTACAAACATCATGGCGAGTAACACGACCGTGAGATAAGGTCTCAAAAAAACTTTGTCCTGTAATCCCTAGAAACGACCATTCAAGGTGCTCTAGCAGTTTTTCTGATATTTTGGACGGATTATATTCTATGCGTAGATGAGGCTTGAATTTAGATTTTGTTCTGATCTGCAAAAGCATGTGCGGTTCTTGCATATTGATTTCACCATTTTCATCAGGACAAAAGATTTTCGCAGCGGTACTATAAGCCCCGTAAGAATAAGGCTGTACCCAGCCAGAGTCTGTAGCTTTTAACTCATCCCAAACATTTTGACTAATAGCAGTTGCAAACTCTAAATTTGGTATATCAATAACAATAGCTATTTTATCTATTCTAGGAACTGTCATAACTATTTCATTAGATTTGATTTTCTTATTATTTTTCATCAGTATTTCCTTCTTATTTTTATTCATTAACAGGGCTTATTAGAGGGAGTCACAAGGACTCCTCTCTTATCTTTCGGAAAAGAACTGCAAAAATTTATCGGTCATCACATCATGTGAGCCGCGAACACCATTAAAAATATCCATGATGATTTCTTCGCTTTCCGGTTCATAAAGCTCATGATCCGGCTTTACAGATAACTCCATGCAGGCCATTAACCCCGATAGAGCACAAAAACATAAATCTCTGTATTCACGTTCCAGTTCTTCCAAAACTTTTCTTCTTTGATCTTGATGTTCCATGATTATTCTCCTACACGGTGGTTTTCGATCCATTGATCGAATTTATTGAGGTCAATTAAAACCCTCTTACCAATGCGAATAAGAACCCCGGCTTGCTTTAGGCCATTGCCCGGAATTATGTCACCAGAACTGGCAACCCTATCCTCGGCTTGAAAAATCAGATGTCTTAATGCTGATTTAGTGAACGGATAGTCAGGCATATCTGCAACCTCGCTAACAGTTGCTAGCCTTTTTTTCTTTTTTGGATTTACATTCATCTCTTCCTCCTACGTTTATGAGACTTCATCAACGAAAAGGACTATGACGGATATTTCAGGAAAGATATAAGGGGGGCTATATGTTCTACTTATACTCCCCCTGCAAAAGGGAATATGGATTTAAAGACAAGCTTTTTGCTTTTACCAAATTATCTTGCAATCGCCCTGATACAGAATATTCAGGATATTTATTTTCTTCATTTGGGCATAGGATTTCCGCTACTTTCACCCATTCTATTGCTTTGGGCGTAAAATCGCTTTTTGCATCAAGGAGCCTTAGATATGTTAATAACATATTTTCATCATTGTGATGCCCCTTCTTTTTCGTATATTTTTTCTTGAAAAGTTTCTTTGCGGCTTTTAACTGCTGGTTCATTTTTCCATTCAGATCAAAAACCAAGATCAGCTTATCGTCCTGTAGTTCGTCTGTCGGAAGAAATTTGAACTCCGATAAGTCTTCATTGCTTTCATCGACAAGCGTGTATTTTTTAGTATCAAACGGATATTTAATTTCTTGAGGAAATTCAGAATAAGAAACGTCAAAAATCATATCTTGCGATAAATCATCCATAGGACACGGCAATTTTTTAAGTGCAATACGCCATTTATCACGATAAAAGACTTCTGGTTCCCAAGCCAATGGCTCAGCACCGGATGTATTCATAACCCTTAAACTCCACTGTGTTTCATTTTCACCTTTATGTTTCGGTGGATCATATATTCTGGCTTGCTCTTTCTTGCCCCAATCTTCTCCGTATTGAGGCTCAAAACTTTCTTTTAACTTCGAAAACTTAAGCCAATCTTCTTGATATTCTCTGTTCCTCCTTAAAAACTCCCACGCCCAGATATGTCGATTGACCTCAAAATCTAGTAAATGACTGTAATTCTCTATATCAGTCCAATCATTGATTTTCATTCTTCTCCACCGCCAACATATTTTTTGGTCATACTGCTGATTGCTTCTGCTGTATGATCTTTCATCAAATGCGTATATCGTTGCAAAGAGGAAAGCTGCTTATGACCTGTGATCTTTTTTATTATCAGAGGCGATACACCATTTATCGCCATATAAGACGCAAATGTATGCCGGAGATCATGAAACTGAAAATCTTCCACTCCAGCCTTTTCAAGAGCTTTATTCCATAATTTTCTGAACTCATAAGGGGCATCCACAGTTTCACTTGCAAAAACCCAATTCTTTTCAGGATCACGACTTTCATATCGCTTGCCGAGAATATCAAAGACTTCATCTGTGATGAATATACCGCGTTTTTCTTTATTCTTGGCCTTATCGACATAAAGCCAGCGATTTTCAAGATCAACATGATCCCACGTCAAATTCATAATTTCACTGCTTCGCATCCCCGTACATAAACCGAGCATCACGATTTCATATAGCATGGGATTAGAAGCATTCTTGCAGGCAGTTAAAAGAGCCTTACGCTCTTCATCATTCAAGAAACGAGTACGCTTGTTTTCTTCCAATGCTTTGATCCGCCCTCTAATCGGATGCGTATCCAACCAATCCCAATCAATAGCAGCACTCAAAGCCGCTGAAAGAGCTGCGATATATCGGTTGATAGAAGCATTAGCGTAATAAGAACTTTCAACTCCAGTTACATTATCTGTCTTCGTCTTAGCAAGCATTTTGTCACGCTGTTCAAGAATAATTGAGGTTTTCAACTCTGTAAGCTTGTAATCCCCCACCTGATCTTTCCACCATTGCAGTTGAGTTGTTTGATGATTGCGTGTACTGCTACTTTTATGGGGTAAAATTGTCTCAGTATAACGATCTATCATATCAGCAACGGTTTTTTGCTTGGACAGGGAAGTTTTGAAATGCTTCCCTTCATCAATCTGAGACTCAATCTTTCTTGCCCATTTCTGGGCTGCGGTCTTTGTCGGAAAAGTTGCTGATTGAATAGGCTGACCCCGTCGCCGGATTTGCACTCGGTAAGTTTTCTTTCCATCCTTACCTTCACGAGCTTGAATGTATGCCATGAGCTAACCCCTCATCTTTCAATGATTTGAATAGCTTAAAGCATAGTAAAAATACCCTACTTAGTCCAGATGAATTGCACCAAATGTGCACCATTACGATTTTTTAGGGAGGGTGTATTTTCTTGAAAGTGTTGGTGGAAGTGGCTCCCCGGGCCGGATTCGAACCAGCGACCAAGTGATTAACAGTCACCTGCTCTACCGCTGAGCTACCGGGGAACATTGGCGTGTGGGAAGTGTTATGCCTTTACCAATCACGCTTGTCAAGAATAATAGTGGCTATTTAATCACCCAAAATGCTATTGAGCTTCATCGCATAACCCATAGAGCCTTCGATTTTGAGTTTTCCGGTCATAAAAGCCATAGTCGGATCCTGCACACCGTTCAAAATATCATTGAAAACACCGATAGAGCACTTAAAGGTCGTATCAGCCTCAGAAGGCTCTTCACTAATACTAGCCGGATTTTGTGTAGCATCCACCATCACAACCCCGCCATCTCCAAAATCAAATTTATATTTTGCCCCTAATGCAGGAGCTAATTTTAACTTTTCTTCAATGGAGTTTTTTATCGTTTCAATCGTCATATCCTAATTATACAAAATTTTTCCACAAAAAGCAGTGGAAAAAATGTGCAAAATACGCTTTTAGCTTTTAAAAAAATTTCTGAAATGCGTAGAGTATAGGTAAGTTCTGTACCGAATCGTCTTTCGGAATTTTAAATACATATTTTTTGGGAAAACGTTTGAAAACGATGGTTAATAAACGCGGCACATTATATCTCGCAGCCAGCATAGTCGCCCTGACTTGTGCTTTGCCTAGTCCTGCCCTGTCTCAAGACGGCCCGGCGGCTTATTTCTATCCTTCAAAAAAATGGATTGTTGAGAAAGTCGACAGCAAAAACACCGCCTCATTACCGACATGCACAATATCCAATCAGTTTAATAATGGTTTTGTGCTGCAATTTGCAGGAAATAAAGAAGGCTTTACCAATGTAAATCTTGATGTGCGCAAAGCCACGTTTGAAAAAAACAGACGCTATGAAGTCGAATATAGCGTTCCGGGCATTAGCCGTGATATAATTCCAACAAAGGCCTTCAAAGAGAATTTACTCGTCAGTGATTTACGCAAAAAACATGACTTCACACAATCCATAAGGATGGCCAGTGTAATCGACATCAAAATACAAGGTCAGGATTTCCGCCTCTACCTCACAGGTTTTGATGCGGTGATGAAAGACTACGCGGAATGTATCACACCTACGAGTAGTAAACTGTCTAAAGCTTCACCTGAAATCGTAAAACAACCTGCGCAAAATATAGAAGAAGATATCGTATCCGGCGTCATAGAAATGGAACCGACAAAACTATCGGCAAATACTGAAAAAACAGAAGATTTAGATATACAAAACGAAGCGTTATTTAAAGAAGCGCAAGAGCAAGGCCTAGCAAAACCACCCCCTATAACTGAGCGCAAAACTGTAAAAATCGAGCGCTATACAGAGCAGCTTGCACGCGAGATGGATGATAAAAATGCGGAATATGCCCCTGAGATAGAACCACAAGCCGCACCTGCACCAAAAGTAAAAAGAGAAGAAAAACCTGTTAAAGTCATACATATTAAGCCGCCTGAAACTGTTAAATTACAAAATGAGGCTAAAGCAATAACAGCGCCTGTGAAGCCGACAGAGAAACCACAAAGAATGGCAGCAGCCAAACCCATAAATGATAAAGATTTAGCTACCAATCGCCCAGGCAGCCTTCTTAATGCAAGATCCGAGGATTTGCTAGAAGAGCTGGAAACCAAAAATGAACCCGAAGCCCTCGCACAACGAGATGTTCAGGCTTTGGCATCGATAGAGCCAAGCGCACCCGGTCCTGACGATCATGTCTTTGATAATATGCGCAACAAGATCACAGAGCTGGAAGACAAACTGGCAATGCTTCAAGGCGAAAATCAAACACTGAACGAAGAGCTGAAAGCGACTTTGGAAGAGGCAAAAGAAGAGCGTCTATCCATTTCGTCAAATAACTGGAATCTGGAACGCGCCACCATGCGTTATAACGAAGCAGAACGCCAAATAGACCGCTTGGGCCGCCAGATCAAAAACGTAAGAATGCAATGTAATCAGGAAAAATCAGAGCTGGAGCGCATGCTCTTTGATCCTGAATTGACCGAACAACAGCAACTCTCGAAGCTTTCTTCACTGGAAGCAGAATTAGAGAAAACCAAAACAGAATTTTCCATGCAAAAGCGACAATATGAAGAACGTATCCGCTTGCTGGAAGACCAGCTCAATAAATTATAAGAAACTTAAGTCCACCTTTACTGAGTATATGCGTAACTGATTAATGTGTTTTTATTAGAGTTACTGCGTATTGAACTTGAGTTATTGCGTATCACTGTTTATCTCTCATTGCGTAAAATTCAAAGGCCGGGAAACCGGCCTTTTTCTTTTTTAAATATAATATTTACATTCAAAGAGTATTACGGCGCTTCACATATAAGCGTTGTGTTTCCTGTATTATCATAAATTAGCCCAACTAGAAACTCACCGGGATCACAAGAAACATTCGTAGGCGGCGAGTCAAATACCGGACGACAGAATATATGTACAAAAATTCCATCATTTGAATTATCATCACCAATCGCATAAGCAACCTGACCAGCAGGGCAGCGCATAGACGCCTCGTTTCCGGCAATCACTTCCGCAGGCAAACAAGTTCTATCATCAGTTCCTAAAGTATTATCATCCGCAGTCAAACAAAACCCTTGATCGGCTATAAAGCTGTTTTCTGCACTTATATCAGCCGCTATATGAAGCTTATCCTGCGGATCTTGAATCCCGACACCGACATTTTCAAGATTAGTATTCACGATAAAAGATTGGCTAGGATCATCAGGTGATAAAACTCGCCGCCATAATGTTCTCAAACCAGACGCTGCATAATACAGAACATCATCATTATAATTCAGACCTTGATTTGTAGATCTAATGGCTTGGCGGAATATCGCATCATTATAATCACAATTTTCTATTTCTCGTGGTGCATTATTTGAATCCAGCCCGGCAGCTGGTGCCCCCGGAGGATCTCCAACGACAACAGCATATAAACAACTCGGTATTTGCGAGCCATCTCTCGTATAGCCGCCCTCCCCATTATCACCATGGGATACAATCACATAATGCGCTGAACCTGGGGGCTCAACCAAAGAGATATTATTCTCGTCAACCACCGATATCGAGCCATAATAAACATTTGCCGGATTCGACATATCAAAAGCCGCATTCGTCATATTTTCGGAAACACCATAGGTCAAACGCGTATCAAACCCGTCATAAACGTGGTATTCTCGAAACGGTGTATCAACCACGCCCAAAGGATTGCCATTTACATCAAGAGCCGTCAGGGTTCTGACAGGCACCATACCGATCATCACCGGATCAGGATTCCCATCAGCATCAGCATCTCTTGAATCCTGCGTCGTGCAAACAAGACCAGCCGGACATGGATCAACAGACGGATCTACACGACATTGCTCCTGCCCGTATTGCGCATGATTTGACGGCAAATTAGGGTCAGCAGGACAAGGATAGCGCCCATATAACATATAAAACTCTGTCATAGCATTCTGGGTCATTTCAATATTTTCAATCGTCTCATCGAAACGCTCTTGTTGCACATGAACCTGCAACAAGCCCGCACCTGTCAGCATAATGATACCAGAAATCATAAGCACAAGCATAAACTCTATCAAAGAGAAACCTTCGGCTTTACTCAGCTTATAACAAATATCTACGTTTTCTTGTTCCATAATCTCCGCCTTTAATCAGTTTGTGCCACACACTGACAGCCTGAATACACATCATAGCCGCCTGTTGCATCATCCTTACATAAACCGGCACCGGAGGTTGAGCAATCACAACTACCACCAATATAAGGAGCTGATGAGAATTCGTAGAATACCGGCGAGCCAGATGGTTTTTGCCATGAACAACTCTTACAGTTATCCTTCATTAATTCCCAGTCTTCCTGAGGCTCCCAAGACCCATAACCTACACCACATACCCATTCTCTTTCAAACACATAACCCTCTCCCTCCAGATTAGAAGGGCACGGCAAAGTCACTTCATCTGTTATCGAATCATCACAGGTACAGGCCGGAATAGACCCACTATACGTGCTTACAACATCAGAACCCGGATCAGGCAAGCCGCCAGTTGTTGTTGACGGACAAACAAATTCTTCAATTGTTATCCCTTCCACAGCAGTAGCAGTGCGCGACCCAAGACCAGGCCAGCTCCATGTGAAACTATTTGTTGTACCAGAAGGACAATAATCATAGGAATATGAAGGCCCACTAGGCACACACTCACAATCCGTAGTATCTACACTAGTCGGCGTACTCCCCTGAACCGCAGTACCAGTATCACATGAAACAGGATATGTTAGTTGCACAGTACCTGACAAACTTCCACTGGGATAATTAGTCCCGTTAACCTCATTATAATAGCTGGTACAACTCTGGTTGACTATCACAGGGGCTGTTGAACACGCACAATTCGCTTCATCTTCGTAAATCAATGAAAACCTATTCGTATTTTGAGGACATCTATGTTTCCAGACCCGCGTCACCATGCCAGTTGTAGCACCTTCACATTCGGTCTGATCAACGCGGTAATCCTCACGGCACCAACAATCATGACCACCTCCCGAGGGGTTAAGAGAACCTGCGCCATAATCTTCATAAGGATAATCATTCGGCTCAGCAACGTGACCGCCCGAAGACCCTGTATACGTTATATTACTTGGAAATGACGTCCACGGATATCTCTTTTCATGGGCAACCACATGCTCATATGAACCACCGACACACTGATATGTTTCTCTAATCTGGGAGTTATAATCATCCGGCGTATCACATTTTTCATGAGTACGCGCCTGATTGTTGATGTCTTCAATCTCGGCCTGCACTTCTGAGTAAGTCATACCCGCTAGCATTGTCTCAAAATCTGTCTCTGTATAATTGGTAATTCTGTAACAATCACCTGAATAGGTCAGACTATAACCACCCTCAAATGTCGGAGGTAAAGTCTTTGTTTCGCCGCACCATGAGGTTACATCCTCTGGATCTTCACAATTTTGCGGCTGAGTATCACAGATTACTTCCCCAGACGCATCAATACCAACCAGAAAGTTTCCAGCAGGACATCTCATGACGATTTCATCGGAACAAACAGGCATACCGTTTTGAACACCAACAAGATACTGATCACCACAACTCATACCCAGATTCGAAATTCTGGTATCATAAACACCATCACTATCTGTATCGGCAACAGTCGGAATATATACACCAGATGCTTGAACCAACTCTCCGGCGACCAAATTTGGTGAAAAACAATCAACGGTTGGATTAAGGGCCTGTTCATTCTCACAAAGAGTTGCAGATAATACGCGGTCACGTACGCGGATACTGCCATCATCTGAACTCTTCATGCGCACCGCAGCACTCTCACTGACTAACAAATCATCATTTGTGGTGCCTGTATCATCTGTAATTTCAGTTCCAATAGCTATATTCGAAGCAGTTCGCACATGGATATCACCATCATCTATATCCGAAACCTGCCATTCAGAGGTCGAAACAGAACTGAAAAAATCAAGAATATGGTCAAAATTGGTATCCCCTTGACCGGATATGAAAGTAGCATCCATGTCACAATTCTCTGCTTCTGAACCAGCTCCCGGACATACCGAAGTCTGAACTCCTGCCTTGGTATATGCGCCCTCGCCCCCATCACCAAAGCTCAGCACCACAAAATGCGCGCCATGTTCAGGCCTAACATATGAGTCACCATCCTTATCTTCTATACTAATGCGACCCTGCCCCATGTCAAAAGTTGCCAGATTGGTCAAATCATTAGAAACAGCATACATAATACGCCTTTTATACGTATCATAAGATTCGAATTCTTGTAGATTCAAGGTCTTAAATGGCAATGATCCGATAAGAACATCCCCGCCACTAGCATGATTACTACTCGCAGCGCAAATTCCGTTTACGCAAGCACTTGCAGTATAAATACAATTACCCGTACCAGCATCTCTGGCTTCTAGGCCATACCCGGCATCTCCAGGCGCAGCAGTCAATGGTGCCGGACATGGATAACGCCCAAAAATAGAACGAAATCCACCAATACTGACCGTTGCCGTATTTATAGATTCTTCCGTTTGCTCAATGCGCTCCTGTGTCATTTGCACCTGATACATCGCAACGGCAGGCACAATTACCAAACCTATAACGACAAGCGCAATCGCTAACTCGATAAGGCTGTAACCTTCATCTTTTTTTCGGTTTTTTATGGCATTGGTGAACATATTGCATCTCCACTTGGTGTAAATCCGGATATCAACTCTCCGGTTGCCAGACAATCAACCGTGCTATATTCATTGGCACTTGGCCCAATCGGCAAGACAAACGGCTCTCCATTGGCATCAACAGGTATAGTACCCCCGCCACCATCACCCATCATCGCCGTAATACAGCTTAATCTGTTATTACTAAGGTTTGCTACGCCCTTATAATCAGAACCACCTTCATTACAGAGCATTTCCGCGCGCGTACCTACAATGAGCTCAGGATCAAAACAATCATTTGATGCATTACACATAGCATCGGATTTTATGTTACCTTCGGCGCGTAAATTACCAACGACATCCAACGACTCCTCTGGCGAGGATGTACCAACACCAACACGCGTTGATAAAGTCATTATATGATCTGTGAAGTCTTTATGCGGAAACCAGATACCTTCCGGTACGGATGTCTGAAAACGTGTAATATCATCATAATATCTTGCCCCGGGAGTCAAATGACGGGCATTTGTGCTAATACCTGCCGCCGCATTGATACGCCCTAACGTATTAACATCACTAAGAAATTCATTATCATAATCACAATTTCTGTAATCATTGCTATCAGCATCAGTCCCACATGCAGATATCAGATTACCCTCTTTGGTATAAGCACCTACGCCCGTTTCCCCATGCGAGAGCAAAAAGAAATCAGGGTCGCTGCTCGGGGTTAGCGTGATAATACTATCGGCAACATTAGAACTATATGCTCTTGCCGTAATCGCGCCGTCATTCACATCGAATTGAGCTGTAACGGTTTGTTGCTGCGTCACAGCATATAAAATCTTGTTCCCCCATGAATCTATGGTATCAAGCTGATTTAGCTGCAACGACGCAAATGGAACCGCACCAATAACAACAGCCGTAGCTGGATTAGTACTTGTGACACAATACCCATCATCTCCATCAGCACGCCATGCATTATCAGTACACAGCTTCATATTCATCACATCATCACACAAAGCACCTTCCTCGCCGTGAGTAGGATCCCCTTCTCCAACCGTAAGACTGGCCGGACAAGGATAACTTGCATTTCCTGCTTTGAAATACTGATTTATGGCATTTTCAATTTTTGCGAGCTTACCACGCGTATTGGCTATTCTATCGCCATACATTTCAGCCTTGTACATGGCCATTATCGGCGCAATAATAGTACCGATAACCAATAGCGCCAGAGCAACTTCCAATAGGGAAAAACCGGCTTCACGGCGTTTCAATGCCGAAAAACCCTGTGCTTTATTCTTTAAGTCAACGTTTTTACTCAAAACTAATACCCCACAAATGCAACTCGTACGATTAAACCAGATTACCATAAATTTAGTTAAAATTTTATGAAACTTTTAGGGGTATTTGTGACTTTTCTGGATGAAAATGCGCATTCAGCCTAGAACCTGAAGGTCGACAGCCTCACGGCCCTTATCTACAAATTTTAGAGTAACACGAACACGTTGACCAGCCTCAAGAGACTCCATTTCAAGCTTATCAAGCAAGGTTTTATGAATAAAAACATCCTTCATACCGTCATCAGGAATGATAAACCCAAACCCTTTTTCAGGCTTATACCATTTGACAATACCACCCATTGCAACCGTACCGGTTTCCTCATCAACTTCGGGGATGGTACTCATAACACCTTTATCCAGAACCTCTGTGACTTCACGAACCTGACAACCCTTGGGCCCGTCAAAGACTTTGCACATAAGGATCGCCCCTTCACCAATAGAGTGAAGTCCGGCTTGCTGAAGGGTTGTAATATGCAAAAATGCATCATAACTGCCTTCATCCGGCACCAAAAAGCCAAAGCCCTTAGTCCCGTTGAACCACTTAAGGTGCATTTTTACTGTACGGAGTTGCTCCTCTGGAGCTGTAATTTGTGTAGAATTTTGCAAAGCTGAATGCCCTGTTTACTTGAGAAAACTATAAGAATAGATAAGATTTGGCAAAGAACTGCCAAAAGGTAATTAAGATATTGCCTGAATTTTCAACAAAAATCCAGCCCCTATTTATATTTCAAATGAATTGGCCTCACAAAAATGCTATAATGCAAGTGATACAACAGTAAAACCAAAATATATTCACATTTAAGCGGTTGGCTCTAAATACATGCAAGAATATTCATATCCGTGGCTAAATACTTATCCTGACAGCATTCAATGGGATCGGGAACTATCAGTACAGCCCGTTTATGACATGCTCATACAAACAGCCAAAAAATATCCCAATAATCCGGCCTTTGATTTTCTTGATAAAAAATATACGTGGCTAGAAATTTACGAACAAAGCTGTAAGCTGGCAAAAGGTCTGCAAGATAAAAACATTGGCAAAGGTGATCATATCGGACTTTTTCTCCCGAACACGCCTTATTATCTGATTGCCTATTATGCCGCGCTGATGACCGGCGCAACTGTGGTCAATCTCAACCCGCTTTATGCCGAAGACGAGCTAAGCACCTTGATCGAAGACAGCGAAACCGATCTGATCATCACCACAGATCTGGCCTTGCTCTATGACAAGATGATCAAGATGCTTCATAATACGCGCCTCAAATCTCTGGTCATTTGTCCGTTTTGCGATGTGCTGCCTTTTCCTAAAAACCAGTTATTCAAACTTTTCAAAAGCAAAGAACTCTCAAAAATAGACAAAGATGAACGTATTTTCCTCTATAAAGATGTCACAAATAATAATGGCGATGCAAAACTCCCAGATATTAACCCGACAGAAGACCTTGCCGTATTGCAATATACTGGCGGCACTACGGGCCTGCCTAAAGGCGCGATGCTAACCCATGCAAACATTTATGTGAATGCCCTACAAGCCAAGCTCTGGTTTCATCAGGTTCACGCAGGCCAAGACAAGATGCTGGGTGTACTACCCTTCTTTCATGTCTTTGCCATGACCGCCGTCATGAATTTTAGTGTAATACAAGGCCTTGAGATAATCGCCCTGCCTCGCTTTGAGCTAGAAGATACGCTCAAAATAATAGACAAAAAAAAGCCAGCATTATTTCCAGCTGTTCCAGCCATTTATAACGCCATTAACAATAGTGCCTTGCGCAAAAAATATGATTTATCATCACTGAAATTCTGCCTATCGGGCGGCGCACCGCTAGCCGTTGAAGTCAAAAAGACTTTTGAGGCTCATTCAAACTGCACTGTAATAGAAGGCTACGGCCTAAGCGAATCCTCACCTGTGGCCTGCGTCAACCCAGTTGAAGGCGAAAATAAGCCTGGCTCTATTGGCCTACCTTTCCCAAACACAATTATTGAAATCCTTGATCCCGAAGACCGTAAAACCAAAATACCCATCGGTAAGCGAGGAGAGCTTTGCATAATCGGACCACAAGTCATGAAAGGTTATTGGAAAAATGAAAAAGAAACCAACCAGACTTTAACCAAAACCGAAGACGGACATATGCGCTTACACACAGGAGACATCGCCATCATGGACGAAGATGGCTATACCTTTATCGTTGATCGAATCAAAGACATGATCATCACCAATGGCTATAATGTCTATCCACGCAATGTCGAGGAAGCCATCTATAAACACCCCAATATTGAGGAATGCATTGTTGCCGGCCTGCCAGATAAACAACGCGGCGAGATTGTAAAGGCCTGGATCAAACTAAAAGAAGGCCGTGAACTCAGCATTCAGGACCTTAAAGCATTCCTGAAAGAAAAAATTTCTCCCATGGAAATCCCTAAGCGCTTTGAGTTCAAAAACGAACCCTTGCCAAAAACCATGATCGGAAAACTGTCCAGAAAAGATATTATCGAGCAGGAATTAAACAAAACCATAAATTGAACATATTTTATGGGAAAAATTAAAAAAACGATACAAAACGACGTGAAAATATGATTTAATCTGCTCCCGTGATTTTCACGTTGAATAGAAAATGATCACTTTTTGGTCGTTTCGCTTTATTTTGTGATAAGGCGCAAGCGACGAAACATAGAAACCTATGTGAGGAGCGAAGCAACGCTGTTCACAAGATAAATGGAAACGACCGCATGTCTGCGACGAAGATTATTGCTGCGTGCTTGATGATGGCATCCCAGACCTATAATGTGCCACCTGCTCTTATGGTTGGTATCTACAAAGCTGAGGGCGGTAAAATCGGACAGGAAGTACCCAATAAAAATGGGTCTTATGATCTTGGCCCTATGCAAATTAATACAATATGGATGCCG
>DCKO01000110.1 GCA_002320665.1 Micavibrio sp. UBA1672 | reverse complement strand
TCTGGTTGTAGCTGGAACAAAAGAAGGCGTTTTGATGGTTGAATCTGAGGCCTCCGAACTTACCGAAGAAGTCATGCTAAGCGCAGTGATGGAAGGATGGAAAGCCTTCCAACCCGTTATTGACGGCATTATTGATCTGGCCGAAATGTGCGCCAAAGACCCTTGGGATGTACCGGAAACACCGGAAAACATTGTCAAAATGTCGGAAGCCC
The DNA here is from genome assembly GCA_002320665.1 of Micavibrio sp. UBA1672. Classification (GTDB taxonomy): domain Bacteria; phylum Pseudomonadota; class Alphaproteobacteria; order Micavibrionales; family Micavibrionaceae; genus UBA1672. The sequence continues at coordinate 3,638 of DCKO01000110.1, read as the reverse complement.
TTAAGAAGAAATACGAAGCACAAGTAGCGAAAGCTTACGCGATTACAGATAAGCAAGACCGTCAAGCCGCTGTCTCCGAAGCAAAAACAGCCGCCATCGAAGAATTCTTGGATGAAGAAAACGGCCTTTTGGAATCAGTCATCAGCTCGGCTTTCAAATCTCTGGAATCCGATGTTGTCCGCGGCTCTATCCTGAAAACAGGAAAAAGAATCGACGAGCGTGATACAAAGACAGTCCGCCCGATTGTTGCAGAAGTTGGTGTACTCCCAAGAACACATGGTTCTTGTCTGTTCACACGCGGTGAAACACAAGCCTTGGTCGTTGCCACACTTGGTACAGGTCAGGACGAACAAATCATAGACGCACTGGAAGGCGAATATAAGCAGCGCTTCCTCCTACACTATAACTTCCCGCCATATTCTGTCGGTGAAGCTGGCCGTATGGGTCCTCCGGGTCGCCGCGAAATCGGTCACGGTAAACTGGCATGGCGCTCCATTAACCCGCTTCTTCCTTCTGCCGAGGAATTCCCTTACACAATGCGCAGCGTTTCCGAGATCACTGAATCCAATGGCTCATCTTCTATGGCCACAGTTTGCGGAACATCTCTAGCACTGATGGATGCAGGCGTTCCCCTGCCAAGACCTATTGCCGGTATTGCTATGGGCTTGATCAAGGAAGATAAGGACTTTGCCGTTCTAACCGATATTCTTGGCGATGAGGATCACCTTGGCGATATGGACTTCAAAGTTGCCGGTACGGAAAAAGGGATCACCGCCCTTCAGATGGATATCAAGATCACCTCGATCACAGAGGAAATCATGAAGATCGCTCTGGACCAAGCCAAAGATGGTCGTATCCATATTCTGGGTGAAATGGCAAAGGCTCTGACAGAAGCCAGAACCGAACTTAACGCTAACGCACCTCAGATTGTTACACTAACAATTCCGACGGATAAGATCCGTGAGGTCATCGGTACTGGCGGTAAAGTCATCCGCGAAATCATCGAAGTTACAGAAACCAAGATCGATATCGAAGATGACGGCACAGTCAAAGTCGCCGCCACAAACGCAGATGCCATCCAGAAAGCCGTCAAGATGATCAAAGACATCACAGACGAGCCGGAAGTCGGCAAAGTCTATGACGGTAAAGTTGTCAAATGCGTTGATTTCGGTGCTTTCGTAAACTTCATGGGCGCAAAAGATGGCCTTGTTCACATCTCTGAACTTGCTGATCACCGCGTTGCCAAAACAACCGACATCGTCAATGAAGGCGATGAAGTCAAGGTTTTGCTGGTTGGCATTGATGATCGCGGTAAAGTCAAGCTCTCTATGAAGCGCGTCGATCAAGAAACTGGTGAGCCGATTGAACAAGACGATAAAAAAGAAGCAAACGGGTAAATAACGAAATAAAGAGATGCAAGTTATGCAAAAAAACCTTGCATCTCCTTATGAATTTCGCTAAACCCCTCACACGGAATTTATAAAAGGATTAAGGCTATGGCTGTACCAAAGAGAAAAACAACAAAATCTAAGCGTAACATGCGCCGCGCGCATGATTCACTGACGGTTGAAAACTGGGTAGAAGACCAGAACACTGGTGAGCCTGTACGCCGTCACCACATTGACCTGAAAACCGGCACATATAAAGGCCGTCAGGTTATTGAAGGAAAATAAGCGTAAATACTGATACACAGATTACTTAGGGTGTAATTGGTGTTTTTGAGTAAAATATAAGCAGGTCCGTATATAACAACTATACGGGCCTCGTTTTTTGTAAGCCTAAAATTAAAATATCAAACGAAAGGATATTTTTATAAATGTCCGGTCAGGAAAATAATAATAAAATTATCATCGCCATAGATGCTATGGGCGGCGATTTTGGCCCTGTTGAAATTATCCCGGCTCTTGATCTTGTCTGTCATGGACGCCCTGATATATTTTTCCTGATTTTCGGTGACCAAACTAAAATCAATACCTATTTATCCAAATGCCCCGTATTAAAAAATTGTAGCGAAATCCGCCATACCGACAAAATAGTACAAAATGATGAAAAACCCTCTGCGGCCCTTCGCAACAGCAAAGGTACATCTATGCGCCTTGCCATTGAAGCTGTCAAAAGCGGCGAAGCGGCGGCTGTGGTTTCCGCCGGAAATACAGGTGCACTTATGGCAATGGCCAAAATGGTTTTGAAGACCGCCCCAGGCGTACACCGTCCGGCTATTGCCTCGGTTATGCCGGGCCTTGAAAAAGATACAGTCATGCTGGATTTGGGCGCTAACCTTCTGGTTGATTCAGAAAATCTAGTACAATTCGCCCTGCTCGGCGCAACCTTCGCACGCGCCTATAAGAAAATGGGCAATGAAAAACCAAGTATCGGCTTACTTAATATCGGATCAGAAGATATGAAAGGCCCCGACCATATCAGAGGCGCGGCTGAAATCCTGTCGAAAGTTGAGTTTCCGGGCACGTATTATGGCTTTGTCGAAGGCGACGATATTACCAAAGGCACAGTCGACGTCATCGTATGTGATGGCTATGCCGGAAATGTTGCCTTAAAAACAGCCGAAGGCGTTGGGAAATATATTAAACATCATATCAACGATGCCTTCACTTCCAACCCTTTTGCCATGCTCGGCGCTTTGTTTGCATATTTCTCTTTGCGGAAACTCAAACGGCAAACCGACCCAAGGCTTTATAATGGCGGCGTGTTTTTAGGCTTGAACGGAATTTGTATCAAAAGCCACGGCGGGGCCGACGCCTTATCATTCTCCAGCGCCGTCATCAAAGCCGTAAGACTGGCGCGAGCAGGATATGTCGAGCATATCGCCCAAGATATTAGTGACTTGACCAGTCAGGAAACTTTCCTATCATCCGATAGCTGATTCATTTAACTCAAAGTATAAAAAGGCCTTATAAGACCATGCCCATTCGCTCTCATATTCTCTCGACCGGAAGTTACCTGCCAGAGCGAATCATGACCAATGCCGATCTTGAGAAAATCGTCGAGACCTCGAATGAATGGATATTCCAGCGCAGCGGCATCAAACGGCGCCACATCGCAGCCGACAACGAATCCACATCAGACATGGCAATTAAAGCCGCATCTCAGGCCTTGGAACGCTCCGGTTTAAAAGCACAAGATATTGATGGCGTAATTCTTGCCACCACCACACCCGACCAGACATTTCCAGCCGTCGCCGTCAAGGTACAAGCCGCGCTAGATATTCCAGCCGGAATTGCTTTCGACGTTCAAGCCGTCTGCACAGGATTTATTTATGCCCTGAGCACCGCCGATAACTTTATCAAAAACGGTCAGCTTAAAAATGTGCTTGTAATCGGCGCAGAAAAAATGAGTTCTGTTTTGAATTGGGAAGACCGGACCACATGTGTCCTGTTCGGAGATGGCGCAGGCGCCATTGTTCTGCAAGGCCAAGAAAGCGAAGGAAATTCAGGCATTTACTCCACGCACTTATATGCAGATGGCAAGATGCGTGATCTACTTTATACAGATGGCGGGGTAAGCACGACAGGCAAAAGCGGCCATATCGTCATGCAAGGACGCGAAGTTTTCAAAAACGCCGTAAACCTGATGGCAGCCGCAGTCAATGACGCCTTAGAGGAAAATAATATCAGTGCGGC
>DCKO01000034.1:8541-15732 GCA_002320665.1 Micavibrio sp. UBA1672 | reverse complement strand
GGCTTGCCCCTCTTTGAAACCACGAAGTGTGTCATAACTGGCGCGCGGACGAAGTTGAACACCTGCTTGCTTGGTATCGTGATAGCTTCCCATTTCCGAGCCACCAGACATCTGGAAGCCGGAAACCTCGGTCACCATAGCGCTACCGACAGTCTTTTCGAAGAAATCTTTTGTTTCGGTCGGGTCTTCAAGCTTACCGAAAAGTTTAATGTTACAGTTCGCTGTAATAGAGTTTGCTTCCTCGCGAACACGTTTTTTCATCGCCGGTAAGTCCTGTCCAGCGAAGACCAGAGAGAAACCAAGAGAACGGGCCTGAGCAGCCATAACCGCCATACCTTCGGCGACATAACAACCAACCTCGTCAAAGACGGTCATAAATGGTGTTGAGGAGTGTGTTGGCTTGTTCTCGATCACGGTTTCGGATGAGCCTTCCACGGTTGAACCAAGCGCAGAACCCATCATACCTTTAATAGAAGCCGCAACAATTTTACCAAGGTTAGCAACCTCGTCACCGGATTTTTCCAAGGCAGGAACCAGCACAACCAAAATACGCCGGTTTAGAACCACATCCACCATATCCACATCGGCGGCTTGCGTATCAAAGATGTAGCCGTAATCATCGCCCAAGGACTGCAAGGAACGTGTGAACTGCATCGCCAAGAAGCCGTGCTGTTGGCTAGCTGTTTCTGTGTTATATTGCGGCGTATCAGGGCCAGGAGGCTTGACGTTACCATTATCATCATAAGCATCGGCAATAAAACCTGGCAGTGTATCAAGGTAGCCTTTCAGACCTTCACGCGTGGTCTCGGGCACAACATCATCACGGGCCAGTTTAATAATATTATTCAAGGATAGATATTCACGGATTGTCCGCACAGACATCGGCACTTCCTGATTATCACGCTTCCATGTTAGAATTGGCATCAATGCACCAACCAAAGACACGGCACGCTCTTTCCACATCGCGTTATCACCGCCACTTTCTGGCATCAAGCTCACGAGCATGTTTGTAAGATAGGATGCAGAGCCGGATGAGAACGGGTTCATCGTATTCGAAGGCGCCTGCACATCGGCATTACCTGTCATATAGTTCAGCACGAGCAAATCATCATCTCGGCCAAAACGACGCACAAGAGAAGACAAAGAGGACCACAAGTCCGTATCGGCTTTACCATCAACATACACAAATCCAGAACCCCAGCACATAGCATTGGTCACAAGGGATTTAAGACCTTCGGTTTTACCAGCACCAGTTGTTCCAAGATAAAGAATGTGTGTCCGTATATCGGAATTGGTGAACCAGACTTCTTCATTTGTCTTGTCAACATTACCAAGATATAGAATCCCTTCGGCCTTGCCTTTTTTACCGCCGCGTCCATTATTCGGATCAAGGTATTTTGAACCCAAAGGCAGCTTAAAGGCCAGTTCCTTAGAACGTGTTGTCAGCCAGATAAAATAAAGAACCATGACAACAACGATCATATCGGCAAAAGTCAAAGCCCATTCATTGTAATAGACTGACATTGCCGCCGTTGCAAAAAGCAAAGACGAGTAATCACGGCTGGATAGACCATCAGCAATACGCGTGGAAAGCGGGCGGACATCCCGCAGGATCGCCTCATGCTTATGTTCGTATTTCTTCTGGTTTAGTGCCATATCTTTCCCGTGATTATCGGTTTCTGTTTAAGAATTCATCGGCTGAAACCGCTACGCCTGTACTAGATTCTCCACTACCCGCAGACTCAATAGCACCGACTATTTCATTTGTGGAAAGTAGAGGTCCTGCATTTCTGGGTATAGATACAGACCATATAATGACAAGTATAACAATCAAGAACACAGCAAGCAGCGCCGCCTTTTTATTATCTCCTGATTCCGAGCTCTTTGTATTCACAGGAACTTGAGCCGTCGGTATTGATGTCACATTTGCAGTACCAGTAGGTGCAACTTGCTGAACTACTGCAGCAGGGTTGATTTGCCCGCTTGCATTTTGTAGAGCGGATGAGGCCGCCATCATGGCATCAACTGCGCTTTGTTTGTCCTCGAAAGCAGCGATGTTTTCAGCTTCTTGTGAGTTGGATTTTAATTGCAAAAGAAACTGTTTCTTCTTCTTGTCTTCCTGAACTTCCAAAGCACATGATTTGGCCTTGTTCAAATCCATCTGCCATATCACAGGGTTAACAGCCATCGGGAAAGATAGGATCAATTTGCCATCGACGACGTTGGCTGAGTTTCCTGAATTCATAGTCTCTGCTCCTGTTTCATTTGTTTTTTTAGCTGACTTCAACATAATCTATTATACCGCCTTCTTCACACCACGTTTCTTGGACTGGCTGTAATCCAGACTCGGGATTGGGCGCGCTCTTGTTGATGACATATATTCTACAATTGTATTATAAGCATGATCCAGCTTAGGTACAGGGATCGGTCTTTGTGTCAGTCGTTCTGCCTTGAAATGAGACATAGCTCCCAAAGCTTCCATATGAAAAGATTGTCTGCCTGCATTATTAAGCGGATACCATAAAGTCCTGTCATGAGCACGTAGCCATACGAACTGGGCAGGCGCCAAAACACCACCTTCTTCACGGGCATAGGTCAAAGCACGCAGTAAAGCTGTGGTTTCGAATGCGTGACGGTTGGCTTGCGCAAATGTAGGTCCTGCCAGTTTCTTATTATTAAGCACTGCAAGCGCTTCTTTTAATAATTTTGGATCTTTCTTGAGGTTCATACCCCCTTTGAAATCCCAGCATTTCGCCAAACGACCAAGGAAATCATCAGCCTGCGTTCTTTTTCTAGAAGCTTTTAGACAAAAAGCCGCCAAAAGGACTTGCTTATAATCAGCCAAAGCCTTTGCCCCGCGCCAACGAGGTCCTAGCTGTGTTTGAAAGGCTGCCTTTATTTCCTCTTCACTTTCCCCGATTTCACCGTCTTTGGGATTAATACTGTTATAAGCCAGCCATTCCTCAGGCCCTAATGCTTCCGCAAACAAAGGCAGCTCAGCCGGCACAGGGGCACCTGGTGGACGTGGGGGCTGTGTTGCGGGGTTGAATTTGGTAAATGGCGAAATAACAGGGAAGTTACTGGACTGAAATCCTATCAATTCCTCCAAGCCCATTTTCTTTCGGTAAATTGTACGCGGACCGTTAAAAACACACCAGACGGCTCCCAAGCCGAATAGAAAAACAATGGGCATGCGCAAAGGCTGCATGGTCATAGCGCTAAATTTAGCAAGGTGGTTATAATTCAATCTTTGCGCTTCAATATCGGTTACGCCGGGCTGATAGCCAAGCTGACCATTTCTCCTTTGATATTCAAATCCGTTAAGATGGTCATGAAATCCATATTCACCGCCAAGGAAAGAAAACTGGTAATCAGAAGGTAAAATCCATGATAACACCCACATTTCACCATAACGTATCCAACGGACCATATCACGAACCTCGACATGGAAATATGACCAAAACAACCAGACGAGCAGGCCAAGAATAACCAGAAGGATTCCCCAGCCTATCGCATTGTCATGAAGTGTATCATTTGATTGTTGTCCGCCACTCAAAGCTCAGTTCCGTCTTATATTCTCTATTACTCAACCACATTCAGATGGTTAACTTACCAGAAAACCACAGAAAAAACCAAGTGCTATTGTCAGGAATCATGATAATTTTCAAAAGATTCGAATAAATATGTCCGGCGGGCAAATTTATACTGGACAAGGCATCACAATTCCTTTAGAGAATTCCGCTACAAGATCTGGTGTGCCGCAATAGCTCAGTTGGTAGAGCAGTTGATTTGTAATCATCAGGTCCGCGGTTCGAGTCCGTGTTGCGGCACCATTTTTTCTGACTTTTTTAATCCAGCCAATTTCTAAAAAATTCATCGGCTTTTTTACTGGACCGCTCTCTGCCTTTTGGCAAGTTTTCCAATCGAGCTTTTGCTTTTGTGAATTCCGAGATCATAAAATTATCCAGTAAGTCTATTTTGCTGATCTCTTCTTTTTCTACGAGACTCTTTTTTCGTTCAATCAATTCATTAAGTTTATCCTGAATATCTTGCGAAACATTTGCGCCATCCATCAAGTTCCAAATATCCATCGGTACATCTGCACCGTTGTCATTTTCTCCGAGCCAGCGCAGAGCCATTGCAGGGCGAATCATATAAAAATATTTTTTGATCTGGGTTTTGTTTTTGGTACGCCATGTCTGATCGAGTTGTCGTGACCCCAGATTGATATAATGGTGGATGAGCGCTCTTTGATCAAAGGCCGCGCGGCAAAACTCCTGCAAACCGGAAACGAATTCAGGATTTGAACGATAGATAATCGGGGAGTGCAGCCATTCCAGCACGACAGCATTAGATTTCATTGCTAGATGCAAAGTTTTCTTTAAATCCCAACCACTCACATCATAAATTTCATTAATGGGTAATTCTATGACATCACGCCCAGCGTAAATCGAGAGATACCAATCGCGTTTATGTACATAGACAAAACGGACATCATAATCGCTATTGGGGGAGTGAAAGCCCCAAGCACGACTACCTGATTCAACGGCGTGCAAGATTTTCACTTCGTGTTCACGTTCAATCTCATCCAATGTTTTATGGATTTTCTCTTCGATATCTGGATCTATGATTTGGGCACGTTGTTCGGGGGTCATATTAATCATGATCTAGATAATAAGCACAAAAGACATCTCCTTTAAAATCTTTTGTCATTCTTTCATAAATATTATGTCCCTCTTTTATATCCCACCAGAATCCATTTTCTATCTGACCAGACGAACTATATTCTACTTGATGTGCTTTGTTATTTTTAAATATATAAATCACCATAGCCGGATGGGTGTTTTCATAGAAAGTTTTGTCATAGGAATTATCTGGGTATTGTTGAACAACAATGCCAATAAGATCAGGATTTTTTTTATGAAGATTAATCCACTCTGTCCCGCACTTTATCGGCTGGATTGCAAGCGCAGGATTAATAAATAGAAATAAAACGATCAAACTATGTAATAGTTTTGTGCACATACCCTAAACATCAATATTCGATTTCAAAGCATTGTCCTGAATGAATTCGCGGCGAGGCTCGACAATGTCGCCCATAAGCGTCGAGAAAATTTCATCAGCCTTAATAGCATCCGCTACACCGACTTGCAGTAATGTGCGGACATTCGGATCCAGCGTGGTTTCCCAGAGCTGCTCGGGGTTCATTTCCCCGAGACCTTTATAGCGCTGGATGCTTAAGCCCTTGCGTCCGACTTCCTGAACTTTATCGTAGAAAGCAGCGGGGCCATTCACCTTTGCAATCTGTTTTGTTTTATCATTTGCATCAGTAATAATTACGGGTTTTTCAAAAACTTCTTGTAACCAGTCTTTTGCCCCATCCAAGCGGCGCGCATCAGGGGAACGTACACGATCAGCCGAGATTCTAAAGCGCTCGGTCACACCACGCACTGTTTTCCAGAAGGTATAACCGCGATCCAGCGTATAAGTACCACCCCAGCCTTTTGCATTTTTCAGCTCCAGCGCGTCGAGACGCGCTGAGACTTTCTCAGCGTAGTCCTGCCCTGCCTTTTCATCAGTGAAAACCACCTCATCAAAAGCACCTTCAATAGCGGTTTGCTCGACAATACGGCGATAATTACCCGTACGCTGTGATAAGGAATTAATGGAATTACGAAGAGTACGCGATTTTATGAGTAAATCACGCAAGTCATTCCCAGAGCGGATATGGCCACTGCCATCCTCAATCACAACATCGCTGATGACAGTGTCGATCAAGTAGTCTTCAAGAGCGCGTTCATCTTTCAAATAGAGTTCATTCGACTTGCCACGCTTGACCTTAAACAAGGGTGGCTGGGCGATATACAAGTATCCGCGCTCAATCACTTCGGGCATATAACGGAAGAAGAACGTTAGCAACAATGTCCTGATATGCGACCCATCCACGTCAGCGTCAGTCATAATCACAATCTTGTGATAACGTGCTTTTTCGATATTAAACTCATCCGGCCCAATCGATGTACCAAGCGCCGTGATTAATGTACCAACTTGCTCGGAGGATAGAATTTTATCAAAGCGAGCGCGCTCTACGTTCAGGATTTTACCACGTAGGGGCAAAATTGCCTGATTATGACGATCACGGGCTTGCTTCGCGGAACCACCAGCCGAGTCCCCCTCAACGATGAAAATTTCAGAGATGGACGGGTCCTTGGACTGACAATCTGCCAGCTTGCCCGGCAGATTGGAGACATCCATTACCCCTTTACGGCGCGTAAGTTCACGCGCTCTACGCGCCGCCTCACGAGCACTGGCGGCCTCAACGATCTTGCCGACAACCTGCTTGGCCTCGGCTGGGTTTTCCTCCAGCCAAGTCCCTAAATGCTCGGCAATCGCGCCTTCAACAACAGGACGCACCTCGGAGGAAACCAGCTTATCCTTGGTCTGGGAGGAGAATTTTGGATCAGGAACCTTCACGGACAGTACGCAAGTCAGGCCTTCGCGCATATCTTCACCAGTGAGCTTCACTTTTTCTTTTTTCAGAAGACCTTTTTCCTCGGCATATTTGCTCAGGATACGAGTCAATGCACCGCGAAAACCCGCAAGGTGCGTACCACCATCACGCTGGGGGATGTTATTGGTAAAACACAGCATGGTCTCGTGATAGGCATCTGTCCATTCCAGTGCAACCTCGACTGTCACACCGCTGCCTTCATCAAAAGCACTCAAAGAGACCGGCTTATTAAAGATTGGCTTTTTTGTACGATCCAGATATTCAACAAAGCTCTCGATCCCACCTTCGAAATGCAGGTGAGAGGTTAGCCATTCAGTTTCTTCATCGGCGCGGCGGTCAGAGAGATAAATATTTACGCCTGAATTCAAGAACGCCAATTCCCGCAAACGATTTTCAAGGGTTTTGAAATCAAATTCGGTCTGGGTAAAAGTTTCGGGTGAGGGTAAAAATGTCACCATTGTCCCTGTGCGTTCGCCATCATCCAAATCGCGGGTGGGCTTCAAGTCTTCCTTGGCTTCACCATGTTTGAAGCGCATATACCATTCCTTGCCCTCGCGCTTGATGCTCAAATCCAGATATTCGGACAAGGCATTCACCACGGACACACCCACGCCATGCAGACCGCCAGAAACCTTATAGGAATTATCATCAAACTTACCACCGGCATGAAGCTGGGTCAT
>DCKO01000034.1:0-8237 GCA_002320665.1 Micavibrio sp. UBA1672 | reverse complement strand
GCATGAAGCTGGGTCATGATCACTTGCGCGGCAGAGACTTTTTCCTCGGAGTGCTCACCGACTGGAATACCGCGGCCATTATCCTTAATTGTCACAGAGCCATCGGCGTTCAAAACCACATCAATCCGGTCACAATATCCGGCCAAGGATTCATCAATCGCGTTATCGACAACCTCATAGACCATATGGTGCAGACCCGTACCATCATCTGTGTCCCCGATATACATTCCCGGGCGCTTGCGCACAGCTTCGAGACCACGCAGAACCTTAATGGAATCCGCGCCGTAATCGTCATTATCGCCTACTGGTTTTTTATTTTCTGCGCTATTATCGCTCATGAAATATTGCCTTTATTATTACTCTATTTTTATTGCATCGATTCGCTATTGATTGACCCTTATTTATAGCAAGGAACCCCCCTTAAACCAAACCGAAAAGACTGATTTTTCTAAGTTTTTTACTGATAATGCGCTTTGGGAATGGTATATTAAGAATTTCATGCTAAAAAGCATCTATACAGTAATTAAAAAGCATAAAATTATGAGCAATAGAACCGCAAAAATCACCCGCAAGACCAATGAAACAGAAATCTCTGTTTCGGTTAATCTTGATGGCACAGGCAAGGCAAAAATGAGCACAGGGATCGGTTTTTTCGATCATATGCTGGATCAGCTTGCCAAGCATTCGCTGATTGATATGGAAGTCACCTGTAAGGGCGATTTGCACATTGATGCGCACCATAGTGTCGAGGATTGCGGAATCGCGCTTGGTCAGGCTTTGAAGGAAGCTTTGGGTGATAAAAAAGGCATTCGCCGTTACGGGCATTTTGATCTGGTGATGGATGAAGCACGCTCTAGCGTGGCGCTGGATTTCTCTAACCGCGCCTATCTGGTGTGGAAGGCGGGCTTTACGTGTGACCGATTGGGCGAGATGGATACGGAGCTGTTCCGTGAGTTTTTTCAGGCCCTTGCGGGCGCTGGCGGGATAACACTGCACGTTACGAATTTGACCGGATTTAACAATCATCACATCGCGGAGAGCATTTTCAAGGCAACCGCAAAGGCGATGCGTATGGCTGTGGAGACAGATCCGAGAGCATCCGATCAACTGCCGAGCACGAAGGGTGCTTTGTAATTATTAGGAAGCAGGCGGAACGTTTGTAAGATCACCGTTTAAAAAAAGATATTCGGCACGCTCTTTTGTAATACCCCAATCGTCGTTCTCCCAAAGATCGTACCCTTGATTTGTAAAAAACATAAGAATTTCGTGAGTTTCCAATTTTTCCCATGAGCTTATTGCTTCCAGAGATTCTTCTTTTGAAAAATCTTCGTAAGCTCCTTGGCCCAATCTACCTAGAAAAATTATTTCTTCTTCGATAAGATTTCTAAACACCTTAAGAACATCTTCTTTTTTGCAATCCCATTTTCCAAATTCTGAAACAACTTCATAAAGCATCGCTTCTTCAGAAGCATTAAGAGCTAGAAGAAAGCGGGCATCGTCTTCTGATATTTTTTCCATCACTTCTCCTCCTGTTGGCGTTGCCACATTTGGGCGTAGATGCCGTTATGTTTCAGGAGGTCGGCGTGTTTGCCGCGTTCCATGACTTTGCCGTGGTCGAGGACTATGATTTCGTCTGCGGACACTACTGTCGATAAACGGTGGGCGATCACAAGGGTTGTGCGCCCTTGGGAGACATCTTTTAAGGATTTAAGGATTTCCTGCTCAGTTTCGGAATCGAGCGCCGAGGTGGCCTCGTCAAAGAGCAAGATCGGCGTGTCCTTCAAAATGGTTCTGGCGATCGCCACGCGCTGCTTCTCCCCACCGGAGAGTTTCAGGCCGCGCTCCCCGACTTTTGTGTCGTACCCATCGGAGAGCTTTTCAATGAATTTATCAATGCTGGACATGCGGGCGGCTTTTTTGATTTCGTCTTCCGATGCGCCGGGGCGACCATAGGAGATATTATAGCGGATCGTATCATTAAACAGGACGGTATCTTGCGGTACAATGCCGATGCTGGCGCGGAGCGAGCTTTGCGTGATATCGCGCACATCCTGCCCGTCGATTTTTACCGCGCCGCCTGTGACATCATAAAAGCGGAAGATCAGGCGGCTGATCGTGGATTTTCCGGCGCCGCTAGGGCCGACAATCGCCACAGTCTTTCCGGCGGGCACGGTGAAGGAAACACCTTTGAGGATTTCCCGATCCTCATTATAGCCGAAATGCACATCTTCAAAGGCAACTTCTCCGCCCTTGATGCGCAGATCATCCGCACTTTCCTTATCTGTGACCTCTTTATCGATTTGCAGCATAGAGAACATATCATCCATATCGGTTAGGGATTGGCGGATCTGGCGATAGACAAAGCCGAGGAAGTTGAGTGGCATGTAGAGCTGAATGAGGTAAATCACAACCAAAACGAAATCCCCTACCGTCATAGTCGCATTAGCAACGCCGCGCGCCGCCATATACATGACCGTAACAAGGCCAAGGGCGATAATCGTAGCCTGCCCGATATTCACGACAGTCAAGCTAAGCACTGATTTAATCGCCGCCTTTTCATAAGAGGCCAGAGAGTTGTCATAGCGCTCGGCCTCATGGCCTTCATTGCCGAAATATTTCACGGTCTCGTAGTTCAGCAAGCTATCGATGGCTTTGGTGTTGGCCTCGGTATCTTTTTTGTTCATCGCACGGCGATATTTCAGCCGCCATTCTGTGGTAAATAGTGTAAAGGCGATATAGCCGAAGATCGTGACGAAGGTCACGGCGGCAAACCAGATATTGAACATGTACCATAAAATCCCGCAGACCAGCGCAATCTCCACCAGTGTCGGGATAATATTGAAGAGCATAAAAGTCAGCAGGAATTCGATCCCCTTCACCCCGCGCTCGATCACGCGGCTAAGTCCGCCTGTCTGGCGCTGCATGTGGAAGCGCATGGACAAGGCATGGAGATGCCGGAAGGTTTCAATCGCGACGCGGCGCATGGCGCGCTGAGCGACATTCACGAAGACCGCCTCACGGATTTCGGCAAAAACCACACTGGCTACGCGCACAGCGCCATAAGCAAATAACAAGCCCATCGGTACGGCAAAGGCTATAGTCGCGGGATCAACGCCCTGAACGGCTTTGCTGCCTTCGGTCATTAGGTCGATGATTTGCTTGTAGATGATGGGCATATAGACATTGGCGATTTTGGCCAGAAACAGCGCGATCATGGCGATGACCACGCGCAGTCGCATATCGCTTTGACCTTTCGGCCAGAGATAGGGCATCAATGTCTTTAGGGTATGTAGCTCGGATTTATTCGAATTCTCCATGCGCTTTGGTAGCACAGGAGATGACGAGCGACAATTACCCTTTTACAGGAAATTAAGTATCCAAGAAGCTGCGGAGTTTGCGTGAGCGGCTCGGGTGTTTGAGTTTGCGCAGAGCTTTGGCTTCGATCTGGCGGATACGCTCGCGGGTCACGTTGAATTGTTGCCCGACTTCTTCCAAAGTATGATCCGTATTCATCCCGATACCAAAACGCATCCGTAAAACCCGTTCTTCACGCGGAGTGAGCGAGGCCAGAACGCGGGTTGTCGTTTCACGAAGATTGGAGTGGATTGCGCTTTCAACAGGCAGGATCGCATTTTTATCCTCGATGAAATCACCCAGTGATGAATCTTCCTCATCCCCGATTGGCGTTTCAAGAGAGACTGGCTCTTTGGCAATTTTCAGGACTTTACGCACCTTATCAAGCGGCATATGTAAACGCTCGGCCAGCTCTTCCGGTGTTGGCTCGCGGCCAATCTCGTGCATCATCTGACGTGATGTACGTACCAATTTATTGATCGTCTCGATCATATGCACCGGAATACGGATGGTTCTGGCCTGATCCGCAATCGAGCGGGTAATGGCCTGTCTGATCCACCATGTGGCATAAGTCGAGAATTTATAGCCGCGGCGATATTCGAATTTATCAACCGCCTTCATCAGGCCGATATTCCCCTCTTGGATCAGATCAAGGAATTGTAGACCGCGATTTGTGTATTTCTTGGCAATAGAAATCACTAGACGAAGGTTGGCTTCGACCATTTCCTTCTTGGCGCGGGCAGCTTCTTTTTCGCCCTTTTGTACTGTTCCCACAATACGGCGGAACTCGGCAATCGGCAGCATAGCTTCTTCGGAGATAATACCAATTTGCTCACGGATTTTATTTACGTCATCAGTGTGTTTTTCGGCAAATTTATCCCAGCCCTTAGCTTTTAGGCCTTTAACGTTATTCATCCATGCAGGATCAAGTTCGGAGCCATAATATTCCTGCAGGAAGTCTTCACGCTTAACTTTGCAATTCACCGCCATACGCAGCATTTTACCTTCAAGACTGACAAGCTCGCGGTTCATGGAATAAAGACGCTCAATTAACTGCTCGATACGGGCATTATTGAGATGAACCTCATTCATATGGGCAACCATTTCATCTTTTAGCGCCAAATATTTCTTATTTGTAGCCTCTTTCGGCTCTTCCCCTTTTTGCAAGGCATCCAGACGCTCGCTTTGGACTTTTTGCATTTTCTTATAAGTCTTTTGAATGCCGGCAAAAACCTCGAAGACTTGTGGTGCCAGTTCTTCTTCCATAGCGGATAAAGATACGGCAGCTTCATCATCTTCATCAGGATCACTATCCTCATCTTCGCCTTCACTGCCTTCTTCGCCCCCTTCATCATCAGCTTTAGGCTTCTCCTCTTTTTTAGGAGCAGGTGTCGCTTTAGCGGGCTTTGCCTTGGGCTGATCTTCTTCAGATTCAGCGCCATCACTTTCGCCAGCCTCAACCCCCTCAACATCAGGACCTTGATTATACGTTGTATCAAGATCAATGACTTCACGAAGTAAAATATCACCGTTTTGAAGAGCCTCGTACCAAGCGATAATAGATTCGATCGCAAGCGGGCTTTCGCACATCCCACCAATCATCAATTCACGGCCAGCCTCAATGCGCTTGGCGATGGCAATTTCGCCCTCACGGGAAAGCAATTCCACAGCGCCCATTTCACGCAAGTACATACGGACAGGATCATCCGTACGCCCCGAATCATCGTCACTTATGTTACCGCCGGATTCATAATCGCTTTCGTCGTCATCGTCAGAGTCATTTTTTTTCTTGGACTCCGTTTCCTCGCCCGACGCATCATCTTCACTTTCAACAAGCTGTATACCCATATCGGATAAAGCCGACATAGCATCATCAATTTGCTCTGACGAGAAGCTTTCTTCAGGCAAAGCCTTGTTGAACGTATCATACGTTACAAAGCCTTTTTTCTTGCCTTCTGCTGCCATTTTTTTAATGACATCGGCAAATGTGCCTTTTTTGATTTCGTCCTGATTTTCGTCTTGCTGTTTCTTACTCACAACCATGTTCCAATAAATACCCTATCCGCGTTCGATCAAATTAACCATAACCAGACAGATTATTCAAAGCGCAAAGCACTGATTCTAAAAACTATCCATAAGATTGGACCACAGAACACTCATGCCCCTTCTGCGGTTTGCATAGATATTAGATGCCTTAATTTTGTTTCTTCTTCCTCACTAGAATCAAGATACGCTTTTTTCCATCTGCCTTTTATTTCTCTCTCCAGTTCAGCGCCATTCGCATCATTTACGTAGGCCAGAAATTTTTCTGTAACCTCTTCCTCATTCGCCCCGGGAGCAGAAAAAGATGCGTGAACATAAACAGATTCGTTTAAAATGTCACCTATTTCTTGTGAAAAACCCGATTTTTTTAAAGATTCCAGCAAATTATCACGGGATATTTCAGGATCATCACTTAATTCCATAACCACAGCATCCCTCAACCTTGCATAATCATGCTGCTTGAATTGCAATCCAACAAAGACTTCTTCGGCGCGCTCAAATATGTGAGGATGGTTCATTATAGCTGCCAATATAGCCTTGGGCACGACCGTGTTAATTTGCGCTGACGGTGGGCGTGGCGGGGTGAGGATCGGACGACGTCCACCCTTCTTGTTACGATTGTTAAAATCATTATTCCGGCGCGGAAAAAACGTTTCAGAGATTTTTTGCTTCAATAATGTGCGGTAATGAACCTGTACGTCACGATTGGCAATTTTATCGACAATATCAAACAATATTTTTTGTGCTCCAGCGCGGGATTCAGGAGTTTTAAACTCCCGTCCTTGCGTTTGACTTTGCCAGATAAATTCGATCAGGGACATTGGCTTATCCAAAAAACGCTTGAGAGCACCCGCCCCGTTTTTCTGGACCAGCGAATCGGGGTCTTCACCTTCGGGCAGGAAGGCAAAAGCTACTGATTTACCGGGTTCGAGGAGTGGCAGGATATTTTCGGCCACGCGAGAGGCGGCGCGCTTTCCGGCATTATCGCCATCAAAACACAGTACAGGCACTTTTTCATCGCTCGGGATCATTTTCCAAAGCGCCAATATTTGTTCACTTGTCAATGCCGTGCCCATCGGTGCTAATGCGCCATGAATTCCGGCTTGGGCGCACGCAATAACATCCATATACCCCTCGACCACTAATAATTTTTGTCCATCAGCAGCGGCGCGCCTTGCTTGAGGTTCGCCATAGAGCATTTGCCCCTTATGAAAGAGCACGGTTTCCGATGAGTTGATATATTTGGGCGGCGTGAAATCGCTGCGGCTGGGCGGCCTCATATGTTCCGGCAATATCCGCCCGCCAAAAGCCACAACGCGGCTGCGGCGGTCTATAACCGGAAACGTTACACGGCCTCTGAAAAAAGCATAAGGTTCTGTCCCACGTGTAGAAGGTTTTAGAAGTCCGGCCTCTATCATTTCCTTAGAGCTATAACCGCGCTCTTCCAGAAATTTGCGAAGCTCTTGCCCATCCTCGGACGAGAACCCTATGCGGAACGTTTTGATAGTTTCAATCGAAAACCCCCTATCGGTTATATAAGACAGGGCATCACGATTGCGTGGCTCGAAGAGATAGTTTTCAAAAAACCTGCATGCCTCATCCATTAACTCATAAAGGTCTTTTTGCTTCTTGGCTTTTTTGGCTTGCTCAGGGCTGAATTCAGGCACCTGTAAACCGGCCTCACCCGCCAGAACCTTAACCGCATCTATAAAGGGCAGGTTTTCATGCTCGGTCATGAATTTGAGCGCATCGCCATGGGCCCCACAACCGAAGCAATGATAAAAAGCTTTTTCATCATTCACGGTAAAGGATGGTGTTTTTTCATGGTGAAACGGACAGCAGCCTTTAAACTCGCGCCCCGCACGCGTGAGCTTTACCCGACGCCCGACTATTTCAGAGAGCGTCAAGCGGTTTCGTATTTCATCCAAAAACTGCGGAGATATTGACATACTCCACATTTAGCAAAAATAACGAGTCGCTGCTATAGGGAAAATGTGGCAAATATACACCACCAAAAAAAAGAAAATGACATTTTTTAAATCTTTTTTTACTTATAATTTGCACTTTTTAAATGATATCTCTATATTATGGTTACTTAAGAGGTTGTTTGATTGGGCGAAAAATCAATCATTTTACGAAATCAGACATTTTTAAAATATTAAAGCGGAAGCAGGTTTAGGCAGATGCCAGAAATTTTTTCTAAGGATTCTAAAGTAAATGTTATAGAATACGGTGAAAATTGCAGCTCGTTCCCCCTATGGGATCAATTCAAAGCGAGAGTAAAGGCACTTTTCACCAAAAAATAATCTTAAAGAAACTGCGTTTTAAAAAATTTACCTTCAGGCTAATTTTTTACGCACAATGTCTCCCGCGCGCGCCATATCGACCTGACCCGCATATTTTGTTTTCAACGTTCCCATAATTTTCCCCATATCTTTTATGTCACTTGCTCCCGTTTGGGAAATCAGTGAATCCACAGCTTCTGCGATTTCTCCATCATCAAGCTGTTTTGGCATAAAGGAACGAATCACATCGATTTCTGCTTCCTCGCGCTCGGCCAGATCATCACGACCTGCTTCATTATAGGTTTTAGAGGATTCCTGGCGCTGCTTGATCATGGACTGTAACATTGCCAGAATTTCAGCGTCATCTAGGCCTTCGCCTTTGTTTTTTTCACGCGCAACGAGGTCTCTGTCCTTCAATGCGGCAATGATTAAACGGATTGTAGAAACCGCAATTTGGTCTTTTTCTTTCATGGCTTTTTTAAGCGCATTGTTAAATTCTGCTCTTTTTTCCATTTTTTCTCTTTTCTTTTGGTTCAATATCCCTTAGGAACAGTG